>CAZBDL010000342.1:0-4364 GCA_964490525.1 uncultured Victivallales bacterium
TCCGTGATGTACGCCTGGGAGTCGTTGGGGCCTGCCGGGTCATAGCCTGCCGACAAGGCTTCGGCGTAGTAGGATCCGTCGATAAGGCGGGTCTTGACGATCCTGCCGCTCACCGGGCTATGCCAGCGGTGGTAGCTCAACGCGCTGAGGAAGGCCTGGTAGATCGTGCCGCCCGCGAACTGTTCGGACAAGGGATCCATCGCCAGCATGTGCTGGAGCGAGTAGGGCTGGGCCTTGATCCAGAAGCGGTCGCGCAGCTTGACGTCCCGGGCGATCCGGAACGGCGCCGACTCGCAGGCGTTGGCGATCACGGCGTCGTCCTCGGGACTGGCCACGGGCCGACGTCCCTCCCGGAACGTCCTCGTGAAGAAGTCATCCCACGAGGTGAAGCCGTAGTGGGGCAGTTCCGGATGGCATTGGAAGTCCTGTGCGAAGCCGGGCATCGCGGCCATGGCGTCACGGCCAAACCACCCAGTCTCGGGGTTGTCGTCCAGCACCGAGCACGAGTCCGCGGAACGCAGGAACGCCGCCCATTGGTTCAGGATCTTCTTCAGTTGGCGGTTCACCTTCTCGTTCAGGAAGACGGAGGTCCCGGCCGGCGTGCCCATCGGCCAGTCCAGGATGGCATTGATCGGAAATCCCACCAGCCCGGTCTGGTTGAATTCCGGTGCCTTGGTCATGACGTGATTCATCAGCTGCAGCATGTGGAGATAGTCCCGGACCTGGGGCTTTCCCGTGGGGTCGTTGGCAAAGGGGGGCTTGCGCGGAACCTGCTCGAACATCTGGTTGAAGAGCATGTAGATCTCCGGATCCCCTTCGATCAGTTCCCTGAACTCCTGGATGACCGGACACAAGGGGTGCACGGCAAGGTCGGCATCCGCCTCCTTGATGAGCTCGTCCATCCATTGCTCCAGGAAGCGCTGGTCCGACGGCAGCCATTGCCCCACCCGGTAGGGCGCGGGTGTCGTCGCCGGATCAACGGTCGCCGCCTGCTGCGCCCAAAGACTGCATGACGCCAGGGCCAGGACCAGGAGAATCGCGAAGCGTTTCATGTTCATGTTGCCCTGCCTTCGTGTTATGGGGGATGGGGGCCCTAATCGCCTCTTCTGCGAAGGCAAAGGGACCAAGGGAGTCTGCTGATCAATCCTGCATTGAGACGAATAGCATGTGTTTTCTCTCCTGCAAGCTGTTGCAGGGAGTCGATTTCCCGTCAATCATGCACGGGTTTGCGAGGGGCGCTGGGACGGCCCGTGGAGATGGCGGTCGGCGGCCATGAGCAGGGCGATGGCGAGGTAGCAGGCGGGGACCAGGAAGAAGGCGGCGTCGAGCCGTCCGGCGCGGTTGCCGAGGTAGCCCATCAACCAGGTGAAGACGCCGCATCCGGGGACGCCGGCGCAGGACAGCAGGATGAGGATCATCGTCGAGTCGGCGTGGGGGAGGCGCTGGACACAATGGCTTTGCAGGCTGGGCCAGAAGGGGGCGGTGGCGAGGCCGGCCAGGAAGAGGAGGGCGACAAATCCGGGGAGGTGGTGCATGCCGGGCAGGAGCATGGTGACGGCCGCGCCGCCGAGGGCGGAGAGGGTGACCAGGCGGGGGAGCTGGTGCTGGCGGATGGCCCATCCCCAGCCGGTGCGCCCGATCATCATGCCGGCGGCGAAGACGGCGGTGCCCATGCCCCCGGTCCAGGCGGAGCCGGCGAAGCGAAGCTGGATGTGGCTGGCCGTCCAGAAGGTCAGGCAGAACTCGCCGCCGCCGGCCAGGAACATGGCGGCGAAGAAGATCCAGAAGCGGGGGATGCGGACAATGGTGCGGATCTGGCCGAGGACCTGGCGCCGGGACAGCGGCTCCGGATGGTCGGGGTAGCGGTGGCCTGGACGGGCGGGGAGCAGGAGCAGGGCCGTGGGCACGAGCGCCAGGACGGCGATGCCGCCGACGATGGCCCTCCAGGAGATGCCCCGGGCCAGCAGCGCGCCCGCGGCCAGGACAGTGGCGAGGATGCCGATGGGCCAGAACGCATGGGCGAAGTGGATGTGGCGTCCGGGCTCCTCCGGATGCAGGTCCTGGACGAGGGGGGTGGCCAGGGCTTCGATCACGCCTTCGCCGAGGCCGACCAGCATCAGCGCCAGGAAGAGGATGCCGTAGGCGGGGGAGACGGCGCAGAGGCCGAGGCCGAAGCCGACGAGCAGGACCGACGCGCCGAGGGTGCGTCGCTTGCCCCAGCGTCCGGCCACGAAGCCGCAGAGGAGCATGGCCGCGACGATGGTCAGGGTGCGTCCGAGCTGCAGGGCTCCGCCCGCCGTCATGCCGCCCTGCTCCAGGGAGAAGCCGAGATCCCGGGCCAGGTTCACCAGCGCCACCGGGATGACGATCGAGCCGGAGGCGTAGACGAACAGCGTCATGAACGCGGCGTAGTCGTAGCGTCCGAAATGGAGCCGGCCGGGGGCGGTCATGGCGTGGCAGCCTGGCGCAGGGCGGCGATGGCGTCGGCGGGGGCGAGGCTGCGGAGGCAGGCGGTGGTGCCGAGGGGGCAGGAGCGGCGGAAGCAGGGGGCGCAGGACTCCTGGCGGTGGAGGACCGTCCAGCGCGGGGAGAGGGGGCCGGTGGCGGAGGGGTCGGTGGAGCCGAAGACGGCGACACCGGGGCGGCCCATGGCGGCGGCGAGGTGCATGACGCCGCTGTCGTTGGCGAGGCAGGCGTCGGCGTGCGCCAGCAGGCGGATGAGGTGCCCCAGTCCGGTGCGGCCGGCGAGATTCGCCACCCGGTCTGGGGGCAGTTGGGCGGCGATGCGGGCGGCGACCTCCGCCTCGCCCTTGGCCCCGAGCAAGGAGACCGTGCCGCCGTCGCCGATCCAGGCCCGGCAGACGGCCAGGAAATGCTCCTCGGGCCAGCGCTTGGCGTCGCCGTAGGCGGCGCCGGGGGCGACGGCGAGGAGGCGCGGCAGGGCGAGGGTGGCGAGGATCTCGGCCGGCGTGATTTCGGGCTCGATGGCGGGGCGGAATTCCGGGAAATCCCCCGGCCAGGGCGGGGCGCCGAGGGCGTAGGCCATGGCGAGGTAGCGCCCGGAATGATGCAGGCCATGGAATTCGCGGTCGCGGCGTGGCGGGAAGCGGAAGGCGCGGGTGAGCAGCAGGGAACGTCCGCGGGCCGCCGCCCCAAAAAGGCGGGGAATGCCCGCAAGACGGAAGGCGAGGGCGTCGCGCAGGGAGTTGTTGCACAGCAGGCCGAGGCCGGCGCGGGTGCGGGCAAGGCGGGTCAGGTCGATCCGGCGCCAGGCGCGATGGGCGGCGCCGAGGGCAATGGCCTGATCGACGATGGGCAGTGCCGCGAAGAGGTCGACGAGGCCGGGCGCGCAGACCACGAAGAGGCCGCCGCATTCCGGGACGAGGCGGCGGAGTTGGAGCAGGGCGGGAAGTGCCATGACGCTGTCGCCCAGCCAGTTAGGCATGCGCACGACGAGCCCGTCGCGCCAGGCGGAAAGCGGCAGTTCGACCGTCGGAAAGGTCGGCACGGCACCCAGATCCGGGACGTCGGCGGCTGGCGTCGCCCCGCTCATGCGCGGGCCGGGGTGGCGGCGAGATGGGCCAGGGCGTTGTCCAGGTCCTTGTCGCCGCGGCCGCTGAGGTTGACGATCGTCAGGGTCTCCGGCGGCATCGCGGGCAGCTCGCGCAGGACCCAGGCGACCGCATGGCTGCTCTCCATTGCTGGGAGGATGCCCTCCTCGCGGTTGAGCAGGACAAAGGCGGCGAGCGCCTCGTCGTCGGAGACGCGGTCGTATTCGACGCGGCCGAGGTCGTGGAGCAGGGCATGCTCGGGGCCGACGGCGGCATAGTCGAGTCCGGCGGAGACCGAATGGGTCAGGGCGATCTGGCCGTCGTCGTCCTGCAGGACATAGGAGCGGGTGCCCTGGAGGACGCCGATGCGTCCGCCGGCGAAGCGGGCGGCATGGTCGCCGAGGGCCGAACCGCGTCCGCCCGCCTCGACCCCGACCATGCGTACGCCGTCGTCCCCCAGGAAGGGATGGAAAAGGCCGATGGCGTTGCTGCCGCCGCCGACGCAGGCCACGAGCAGGTCGGGGAGGCGTCCTTCCTTGGCGAGGATCTGCTCCCGGGCCTCGCGCCCGATGCAGGACTGGAAGTCGCGCACCATGGTCGGGAAGGGGTGGGGGCCGAGGGCAGAGCCGAGGATGTAGTGGGTGGTGCGGCTGTTGGCGACCCAGTCGCGGATCGCCTCGCTGACCGCCTCCTTGAGGGTGCGCTGTCCGGCGCGCACCGCCCGCACCTCCGCGCCGAGCAGGCGCATGCGGGCGACGTTGGGGGCCTGGCGGGCCATGTCGACCTCGCCCATGTAGACGACGCAGGGCATGC
>CAZBDL010000343.1:0-4364 GCA_964490525.1 uncultured Victivallales bacterium
CGAGCTGCCCGCGCCCGGCTACGATCCGGCGCGGCCGCGTTGCCGGGACAACTGGATGTTCGGCCTGGCCCAGATGTTCTCGACGGTCTCGCCGGCCATGTTCCGGGAATTCGAGGTCGACTACACGCGCCGCATCTGCGAACGCTTCGGCCTGGTCTATTACGGGTGCTGCGATCCGCTGGACGGCAAGATGGCCGAGGTGCGCCAAATTCCCAACGTGCGCAAGGTCTCGATGAGCCCCTGGGCCGATCATCGGCGAGGCGCGGCCGAGATCGGCCGCGACTATGTCTTTTCCTCCAAGCCCAATCCCGCGCATGTGGCGATGACCCGGTTCGACGAGGACCTGGTCCGCTGCGAGCTGGCCGGGATCATGGACGCCTGCCGCGAGCACGGCTGCCCGCTCGAGTTCATCCTCAAGGACCTCAGCACCGTCCGCCATGAGCCCGGGCGCCTCGACCAGTGGGCCCGCATCGCCATGGAGACCGTCGGCGCCGTCTGAGGAATGCCCGGACGGTAACGCTTGGGCCGGGCACGGCGAAAGGGGATTTGCCACGCAGGAAAACGTCCCGCGCTGAACCCTCAACCCAACTCAAACGAACTGATGCCATAGATCTTGTCCAGCGGCAATTCCGGAGGCTTGCCGTTGTACATCCTGGCGGTGGCGAAGACTTCCTTCATGGCATGTCCTCGGCAGAGGCAAAGGGCGTCTTTGTTCGGCTCGGGGATGTCGAGGAAAAAGGGCTCGCCGGGGGCGGCGTGATTCACCAGTCCGTGCAGGATGCCTTCGGCGATGCCGGCGGAATCCGCAAAGAGCGGCCCGACCTTGTGCCCCGTGACGCATTTCCGCATCACGCCATAGCCGGCAAGATGCCGTTCCTCATCCAGCCACCCCAAGGCCACGCTTTCCGGTTGCGATATCCATTTCTCCAGGAAGGCCGTCCTGGGCGCGGGAAAATGGCGGCGGTCATAGCTCGCGACCTCGGATGAGGGGATCCGCCCCAGCGGGATGAGCCCCGTCGGCGCGTCCGGATGCGGGGCGGCGATTCCGGCGAAGCGGATGTTCCGGTACGCCATCCTGAATCCGAATCGCTCGTAGTTCTTCACCTTGCCGATGACGCCATCCTGTCCGATGCAGCGGTCGCCAAGATGGGCCAAGGCCACTTCGCCCAGCTCGATCCCGATGCGATGGCCTCGCCGGTCGCTCCTCACGATGAAGAACCCGATGAACCCGAAGCGGTCGTCATAGGCGACGGCGGAGATGCAGCCGGTCGGCGTATTCCCGTCGAAGGCCATGAAAAAGCCGCCGGGATCCGCCGCGAAGAAGCAATCGGCGTCATGGCGTCCCGGATTCCATCCCTCGGCCGCCGCCCATGCGACCGCAAGTCTCACGTCGTCGCGGGTCATGATCCTGATCTGGGAAGGCATGACGCATCCTCGCCTTGTGGGTCTTCTCGCTATCCTTTGCCATCTCGGCAAGCCAATGAAGATCATCCCGCTTCGGGGCAAACCCAAATCATGCGCGCCATGAGAGGACGCCCGACACGCGATGTCCGACGCCGAGCGATGGGGGCGTGTCGCTGGGCCATCGGCCGTGTTCCTACCCGACCGTGATGCTGAACGGGGTGGCGGGTAGGCCTTTCGCATCAACCAGGTTGGCGACGGGATTGTCGGCCCAGGCATAGCGGACATGGCGTGGCTGCGGCACGGCTGGGCAACACAGGACGACCCGATCTGGCCCGACGATCTCGGCATCGGCCCAATGGAAGACCCGGTCCGCTCCGGCCACAGCGAAGCCCTGCGGCGCCGCACCGTCGCGGGTGGACAGGGCGCCGCCCTCGGCGGCGAAGGCCAGCAGGACCGTCCCGCCGTCCAGGACCGCCTTGTCCAATCTTGGACCGTCGCAATGGATATCCTTGATGCGGTAGGTCTTGCGCAATGCCTGCCAGGCCAGGCGGCGACCAACGTCGCGCTTGTTGCGGGGATGGATGTCGTCGGCCTCGCCGAGGTCGATGGCGGCGGCCATGCCACCGTTGGGCACGGTCTCGGCAACCTGCCGCTGGGCATCGCGCAGCTCGGCCCAGGCGCTGTCACCCGGTTCGTCCTTGGTGGCCATGTAGTTGGCCAGTTGGACGATGTAGAAGGGAAAGTCGCCGACGCCCCAGCGCCGCCGCCAGTCGGCGATCATCGTCGCCAGCAGGGTGCGGTACTCCTCGGCCCGGTCGGCATTGGATTCGCCCTGATACCAGATGGCGCCCTTCACCGCCAGCGGCAGCAGCGGCGCGATCATGCCGTTGAACAGCGAGCAGTTGCTGGCGGGCGGCGGCTGCTTCACCGCCAGCTCGATGGCGGTGCGCCAGAAGCCGGCCAGGGAGATGGCCTCCGCCTCGTCCCCGGCGGGATGGAGCAGCAGGCCGTCGGACGGCCCCATCATTCCGCCATTCATGAAATGGTCGAAGACGCGCACTGCGACGGTCGCTTCGCCGGCAGCAACCAAGTGCGCAGGAACGGCGTATTTCCTCCGGACTTGCCACCAGTTGGGCGTCTCCATGCCGGTGCGGCCGACCTCGACGCCATTGAACCAGGCGGTGTCGAAGTCGTCAACCACCCCAAGCGACAGGGTCAGCGGGCGTCCTGCCCAGGTCGCCGGGATGACGACCTGGCGGCGGTACCAGACGGCTCCGTCGATGGCCAGACCATGGTTGTCCCAGTCACCGGGAACGGGCAGGTCGAGCCAGCGGGAGTCGTCATGCCCGGGAGCTTCCCAGCCGTGAGTGAAGGGGCGGCGTCCGGGATCCGGCAAGGTGCCGTCGGGACGGCGCTCCAGCCCCTTTTCGGGCCGGTAATCGGCGATCGTCCGGTAGGCCTTGGCGAGGGTGGCGGCCCGGGCCTTGGCCGGGGCGGCCAGATAGGCCAGTCCGGGCGTGGCGCGCAAGGCCTCGGCGCTGGTCCACGCCTCGGCCTTGGTGCCGCCCCAGCTCGTGTTGATCAGGCCGATGTGCAGGTCGAGATGGCGTGCCAGCTCCTGGCCGAAGTGGTAGCCGACGCCGGAGAAGAGCCCGACCGTCTCCGGGGTGCAGCATTGCCATGTCCCGCCGCAGTCGGGGACCGGCTTGGCCTGCGCGTTCTTGGCCACGGTGAACAGGCGGATGCCGGAATGGTCGGCACGCGGTCGTTCCGTGGCGGCATCGTGGGTCTGGTTGAACGGCCATTCCATGTTGGACTGCCCGGAGCAGATCCAGACGTCACCAAAGAGAATGTCGCGCAGGACGATTTCCGCGCCATCGCCGGTGCGCAAGGCCAAGATGTGCGGACCGCCCGGAAGCCGGGCGGGCAACGTCACGCGCCATCGGCCGCCGCGCCCGGCCCTGGTGGCGACGGGGGCGTCCCCGTTGAGCCGGGCGGTGACCTCGATGCCCGGGGTGGCCCAGCCCCAGATGATGGCGGTGCGGCCATGCTGGAGAACCATGTGATCGCCATAGATCGAAGGCAGGCGCAGGGGCGATGCGGTCTCGGCGGTCATGTCGGGTCTCCTGGCGTGATGGGGGTGGCGGAATGCGCATGGACGGCGGGTAGGATATCCCGCGCGCGCGTTGCCGTCAACCGCGTCGCCTCAGGACTCGGTTCCGGGCGTCAGGCTTGATTCACGTCCGTCCGTGTCGGCTGGCGCATCGGCATTTCGGCATGTCGCGGGATGGACGCCGACGGTGATCTCGCCCTTCCAGGCGCGTCCGGCGGTGGCGGCAACCAGGTCGGCGGCCGTGCCGCGCAGGACCTCCTCGTGCCGCTTGGTGGCCTCGCGGATCACCGCCACCTCGGTGTCGGGGCCAAGATGTTCGGCAATCTCGGCGAGCAGCCTGGCGATGCGGTGCGGCGACTCGAAGAGGAATGCGGTCTGTCCTTCCCGGGCGATGCGCGCGAGGGCAGCCAGGCGGCGGCCCGACTTCACCGGCAGGAAGCCGTGGAACGCGAAGCGCTCCACCGGCAGGCCCGAAGCCGCGACCGCAAAGGTCAGCGCCGAGACGCCCGGAATGATCACCGGCTCGAGGCCGACGCGCCGCGCCTCGCGCATGAGCAGGAAGCCCGGATCGGAGAGCGAGGGCGTGCCGGCGTCGGTGAGCATCGCCACGCTGTGCCCGTCGCGGACCTCGGCCAGCAGCCGCTGCGTCACCTGGTGCTCGTTGTGGGCATGGTAGCTGGCCAGGCGCGGCGACAGCCCGTAGTGCTGGAGCAGGATGCGGGCCCGGCGCGTGTCCTCCGCCGCCACCAGATCGGCGGCGCGCAGCGTCGCCAGCGCCCGGAAGGTCAGGTCTAAATAACTTCCACACAGTCATGTAATATTCTTCATCGCGGATCACAAAGCCATC
>CAZBDL010000344.1:0-4350 GCA_964490525.1 uncultured Victivallales bacterium
CCGCATCCGCCCGGTGTAGGTGCGCAGGTGGAGCAGGTCGGCGCTGTCGCCAGCGACGACCTTGAAGACCAAGCCAGAAAAATCGGCATCCGCGACATTCAATTCGACCGGCTCGCCGGTCTTGCCATGGAGGGCAGAGTAACAGCTACGGTCGACCGGGCTCGGCAGGTAGCGGGCGACAGCATCCAGTACCGGCTGGACGCTGAGGTTGCGCTTGGCCGAGCCGCAAAGCACCGGCACCAGCCGGTTGGCCAGGGTCAGGCGGCGAATCTCGCCGTGCAGGAGATCCTCCGGGACCGCGCGCTCCTCCAGATATAGCTCGGCGACCGGGTCGGAAAGGTCGGCAAGGCCGGCCAGGAGCGCCTCCCGGCCGACGGCGGCGGCCTCGGCCAGGTCATCCGGAATCGGCCCGGACTCAACCTGACTGCCCTGTTCGCCGACAAAGCGGAGCATCCGCATCCCGACCAGGTCGATGACCCCGGACAGGGCGGACTCCTCGCCGACCGGCATCTGCAGGGCGGCCACGGCGACATCCGTGAACTTCGCTTGGATCTCGCCGAAGACACGGGAAAAGGAGGCGCCGATGCGGTCGAGTTTGTTGACGAAGGCCAGCTTCGGCACCTGGTAGCGCGTCGACTGATGCCAGACCTTCTCGCTCTGCGCCTCGACGCCCTCAACACCGCTGAAGACCACCACCGCCCCGTCGATCACCCGTAGCGCCCGCTCGACCTCGGCGGTGAAGTCGATATGCCCCGGCGTGTCGATCAAATGGCACAGCAGTTCGCCATCCCCGTCCGGATGCCGCCAGGGAAACGAGGCCGCCGCCGCCACAATGGTGATGCCGCGCGCGCGCTCCTCGTCAAGATAGTCCATGACGGTGTTGCCGCTGTCCACGTCACCCAACCGATGGGTCCGGCCGGAATAGTACAGGAAGCGCTCGGTGAGGGTGGTCTTGCCAGCGTCGATATGGGCAATGATGCCGAGGTTGCGGATCGAGGCCAGCCCCCCGGCCTGGATGCTGCTGTCCGTACCCATTGGGCTGCCCCCAAGGAACGGCCCTCCACGGCCCGCTTACCGGCCTGCGGCCAGAAACGTGGCCGACGCAGGGCCCGATCTCACTTCTTCACTTCAAGCCGCTTGCCGCCGCCGATCGCGATGGCGCGCAGGGAGGTCATCAGCAACGCCCGGCGGCCACGGCTGCGGATCATGAACATGGCCGCCAGCAAGGTGGCGATCCAGACGATGCCGGCGACCATGACGATGACCCCCTTGTTACTGGAGATCAGGCCGCCGAGGACGGAAAGCAGGGCGGGGGCCGAGACCAGCAAAGCCATGCCCACGCCATTGTCGATGCTCTCCTGATAGGCCAACGGCTCCTCGTCCTTGCGCAGCTTGATGTTGACCCAGTCGGGAACATCAACCACCTTTACCCGGGTCTGGGTCATGGTCGGCTGGGTCGGCGGAGAAGGCGGGGCCGCCGGGGCCGCCGGGGCCGCCATCGCCCCGGCCACCGGCAACGGCGGCGGCGGAACCGGCGGGGCCATCGCCCCGGCCACCGGCAACGGCGGCGGCGCGACAGCCGACGGCGGCCGTTGCAGGGCAGGCTTGCGCGGTACGGCGACGGCCCCGCCCGCAGTCGGCGGCCCAGGCCTGGGCGACGGCGGCACCATCGGCGAGGAGGCGACCGGCGTCGCCCCGGGCGCGTCAAACTTAAAGCTGTCCTTCAGCGTCGGGATCATGCCGATGCTGGTCCGGGAAAGCTTGACGGTATGGGTCACTTCACCGTCAAAGTTCTCCGGGGCGGCGGCGATGCCGCGAATGGCACCGGTGTCGGTCTGGGACAACTGCAGCCCGGGCGCCGCAGCGGCAACTGCGGGCGGGGAGGGAATCTTGAAGACGGCGCTGCACTCCGCGCATTCGGCCATCTCTCCGGCCAGTTCGGCAGGCACGCTGAATACGGCGTTGCAAGTCGGACATGCAATCTCGAACTCTTGCGACATGGCTGCGTCCCGGTGTTGCTTGGATTGGCGTGGCTATCCATGGGCCGACCGACCGCTGGCGCGGTTCGTCCGGAATTCGTCTTGATCACCTCTGTCCTTTGTCCGCCAAAAACAAGGCTCCCTCCAAAAATACCCGGGTATTGTACCATGTCTTCGGCGTTTGTCCAGCTTATGACAAGGTGGTCCGTGGGACGCCGGGGCATCCCCGCTCATTCCGCCGCGTCGAATTCATCCCGTGCCTGATCCGAAGACAGGGGCAGGTCAACCGCCGACGCGTCGGCCGGACGCCCCAGCCACCGGTCGAAGAATTCCTGGGCGATCGGGGCACTGGTCCGGCCACCACTGAGGCCATCCTCGACAAATACGGCGAAGGCATAGGGCCTGCCCCGATGATAGCCGAATCCGGCAAACCAGGTATTGGTCCGGCGGGCGTCCCGGGGGCCGACCTCGGCCGTGCCGGTCTTGCCGAAGATCGCCAGGGATGGGGTGGCGGCGCGGCGCGCCGATCCCCGGTCGCCATGGACCACGCGATACATGCCCTCACGCAGCAAGCGCAGATGCCCGGCCTCGATGGCCACCTGGTCCTGGACCTGGGGGCGGGCCAGGGCCAAGGTGTTCCCTTCACGGTCGCGGACCTCGCGCACCAAGCATGGCTGCCAAAGGGTGCCGCCATTGGCGATGACCCCCATGTACAGGGCCGCCTGCAGCGGCGTGACCAGGATGATGCCCTGGCCAATGGCCAGCAGCCCCGTGTCGAAGGCCGTCCAGGCGGTACGGTGAATGGCGCGCTGACGCTCGCGGCTCGGCAACAACCCCTCCCGCTCCGGCAACGGAAATCCCGTCTTCCCGCCGATGCCGAAGTGCCCCATGGTCTCGGTGACCGCCTCCATGCCGATGCGCTGGGCCATTTCGATGAAGTAGACGTTGCAGGATTGCTCGATCGCCGCCACCAACGGGGTCGGGCCATGGCCTCCGGAACGCCAGCTCCAGCAGCGGATGCCGGTGTTGCCGATGCGGGCGAAGCCATCGCAGGCAACCGCCTCCTCGGGGTCGACCCCCGCCGCCAGAATGGCCGCCGCGACCAAGGGCTTGGCGATCGATCCGGGCGTATACTGGCCCATGGTCGGCCGATGCAGCAGGGGCTGCGCCGGATCCTGCCCCAGGCGCTGCCAGACCGCCGAGGGCAGCCGCGGCGTGAACTCGCCCAGATCATACCCGGGGCTCGAGGCCATGGCGACCACCGCCCCGTCGGCGGCATCGATCAGGACCATCGCCCCGCGCTGCCCCAAGAGCAAGTCTTCGGCAATTGCCTGGGCCCGTGCATCCAGGGTCAGCACCACGTCGTGCCCCGCCTGCACCGGCTGCGGCGCGTCAAACGTCTCATGCACATACCCACGGAAGTCCACCAGCACCAGGCTCTCCCCGGGGCTGCCGCGCAGCCCGCGGAACTCATGCCCCCCGATGGCCACCGCCAGGTCGCACAGGCGCTCGACGCCCGCCTGCCCCTTCATGTCCGGAATGTAGTAGGAATACTCGTCGCGGTCAGCCGCCGTGCCGGGATCGTCGCGCCCAACATACCCCACCAGATGGCAGGCCAGCCGCCCCTCCGGATAGCGGCGCACAGGCTGCCCGACGATCTCCATCCCGGCAACCGCCGGAACCATCTCCACCGCCATCGCCAGCTCACGCTCGTCAAGGGCGGCAAAAACGGGCAACGGCAAGGCGGGACGGACATTGAGATGGCGGTTGACCGCCTCCTCGGTCAGCGGCGAAATCCGCCCGATGGTCCGGCCGACCTCCCGCGCGCAGGACAGCAGATGCTCGACCGTCCGCCGCCGCGCCCCGGGCTGGCGCATCTCCGCTGGATGAAAGACCAGGTCGAAGGAGGGCACGGTGTCCGCCAGCACCCGGCCGTCGGCGCTGAGGATGCGCCCGCGGATGCCCGGCCGGCGGATGCGCCGGATCGACTGCTTGGAGACCACGGCGCGGTACTCCTCGCCTTGCTGCACCTGCTGCCGCCAGAGGCGATGGATCAGCACCCCGTAGTAGGCCAGGAAGACCAGTGCCAAGGGGGCCAGCCGCAAGAGATTGAACCGCCACTTCATCGTCGGCCTCGCGGGGCCGGGCCACGCGACAGGTCACCCCCCAGATCACGGCGCGGCGGCAAGTCGGCGTCCGGACGATACTGCGGCAACTGGAAGATCCCCGCCGCCCAGTCCAGCGTCAGGATCAGGAACGGCAACAGCAACGCGCCGAAGACTGCGGCGGCGACGGCCTGCCCGACCATCCCGAGGGCCAGGGCGAGCGATGGTTCTCCGCCGGTCGCCAGCCATGTGGCCAGGGATGACAC
>CAZBDL010000345.1:0-4348 GCA_964490525.1 uncultured Victivallales bacterium
CGCCGCCATCGGCCGATGCCGGTCGCCGCACTCTTCCTCTGGCGCGCACCCCATCTGCGCTCCGGTGGCGGACGCCGCCTCTCGCGCCTTGACCATGCCCTGCTCCTCCTCCTCGAGCTGATCATCGCGGCGCTCCTCGCCGTCGCCGCCACCGGCCCGGGCTGCCGCGGACGGCGCCCCGTGCATCGTGTCGCGGTCGTCCTCGACGACAGTGCGTCGATGGCGGCACGGCTCCCCGACGGACACCCCTCCCCGGCAGCACAGGCGGGCGATTGGCTGCTCAAGGAGATGGGCAAGCGCCGCCCCTTCGACTGCACCGTCATCCTCAGCGGCCAGCCCCCGCGCTTGGCGTCGGCCGCCATCGGCCATCCGCGCGACCTCGCCGCCGCCCTCGCAGCGTGGCGGCCGCGGCAGCCCGCCCATGACGTCGCCCCCGCCCTGCGCCTGGCGCGCCAGACGGCCGGGGAAGAAGGCCACGTCATCTTCCTCACCGACCATGCCCCCCTGGAGCAGGCAGCACCGGACGGCATCCACTGGCGCGCCTTCGGCACTCCCGTCGACAATGCCGGCATCACCTCGGCCAGCCGGAAGACCGACCCCGTCACCGCACAAGAGACGGTGGTCGCCGAGGTCACCGTCTTCGGAGAGTCGCCCCATCGCATCCTCGAATGCCACAGCGGCGAGCGCATCCTCGCCCAACGCGAACTCCGCATGGCATCCAGCCGCGAAGGCCGCAGCGAATTCCGCGAGATCTTCACCTTCGGCGAAGCCCTTGACGGGCCGGTCCACCTCGTCATCGCCGGGAACGACGGCCTTGGCGAGGACGACACCGCCATCCTGCTGCCCAGCCGCCGCGAACCGGTGCGCGTCCAGACCGCCATGGCCACCCCGGACTCGTCCCTGGCCAGACTCCTTGCCCGCACCCTCGACGCCCTCGGCAACGCTACGGTCACCGTCCCGTCCCGCCCCCACCTGATCATCACCGACATGGCGGACGGGGCGGCCGCCATGCGCGCCGCCGCACCCCACGCCTGGAGCCTCTCGTTCGTGGCCGGCGACGAAGACGCCCGGCGCCACTTCGGCCCCTACGTCATCGCCCGCCGCCACCCCCTCTGCCACAACCTCGACCTGACGGGCATCCGTTGGCTAGCCCCGGAGCAAGGCGTCGAAAATCAAGGCATCATACCGCTCGTCACCAGCGGCGGCATCACCCTCCTCGGCGAAGCCCTTGGCCACGGCATGGCCCGCGACTTCCGCATCGCCTTCCAGGCGGACGGCTCGAACCTCCAGCGCTCACCCGCCTGGCCGGTCCTCATCCACAACCTGATCCGCGCCCGCGCCGACGCCTTCCCCGGGTTCCGCACCCGCAACCTGCGCGCCGGCCAGGAGGCCGCCTACCACGTCGCGCCCGACGCCCAGGACGAGGCCGAGGTCAGCGTTCGCCAAATCCATGACCGCAACGCCTCGACGACCATCGCCCTCGGCACCCGCTTCCGCGGCGGGCAGTGGCGCTTCTCCTCCCCCTCGGCAGGCCTTTTCGCCATCACCTTCGGCCAAGCCCAGGCCGAGCCGGAATGGCTGGCCTTCCAGTTCTCCTGCCCGGAGGAGTCCGACCTCCGCCAGGCCGCCACCGGCGCCTGGGGCGAACTGACCGCCCCCGTCCTCGCCACCGGCCGGTCATGGCGCGACGACGCCTGGATCTTCATCCTCGCCGCCCTCGGCATCACCGCCATCCACCTGATGCTGGCAACCACACGCCATCAGGCAAAATAATAACTATTGATGACTATATCCTAAAAAACCCCCGTCCCTATTTTGTATTTGATTATTTATAATATTCCAGATATTTAATATATATGTATCTGCTTTTGGGACGGGGGTAATCTTCGAAAAAAATGCGCATTGTCCTCATTTAAAATATTATTTAATAATTGTTTGCGATGACCTTAACGCGCGGTCACGCTTCCTTGCGGATGTGCAATTCCCCTTGGCAGGCGACGACGTGGACGGTGTCGCCGTCGCCAAGCTGACCGGCGACCAGCATCCTCGCGACCGGGGTCTCGAGGTCGCGGACGATGACGCGCTTCAGCGGGCGGGCGCCATAGACGGGGTCGAAGCCACGTTCGGCGAGCAGGTCGCGGGCGGCCTCGTCGACGTCCAGGCGCAGCTCGCGCTGGGCGAGGCGCCGGCCCAGGTCGCAAAGGCGCAGGTCGGCGATGCGGCGCACCTCCTCGCGGGTCAGCGAATGGAAGACCAGGGTCTCGTCGATGCGGTTGAGGAACTCCGGGCGGAAGTGCTGGCGCAGGCGCGCCAGGAGCTCGCCGCGCACCGCATCGGCCTCGCCGGGGTGCTCAAGGAGCAGGTCGCTGCCCAGGTTGGAGGTCATGATGATGATCGTGTTACGGAAGCTGACGGTGCGCCCGTGCGAGTCGGTGACCCGTCCGTCGTCGAGGATCTGCAGGAAGACGTTGAAGACGTCCGGGTGCGCCTTCTCGACCTCGTCGAAGAGGATGACGCTGTAGGGGCGGCGGCGGACGGCCTCGGTGAGCTGTCCTCCCTCGTCGAAGCCGACATAGCCGGGGGGCGCGCCAATGAGTCGGGAGACGGCGTGCTTCTCCATGTATTCGGACATGTCGATGCGGACCATCGCGCGCTCGTCGTCGAAGAGGCACTCGGCTAGGGCGCGGGCCAATTCGGTCTTGCCGACGCCGGTGGGTCCGAGGAAGATGAAGGCGGCGACCGGGCGGTTGGGATCCTGGAGGCCGGAGCGGGCGCGGAGGACGGCATCGGCGACGGCGTCGACGGCCTCGTCCTGGCCGATGACGCGCCGGTGCAGGTGCTCGCCCAGGGCCAGGAGCTTCTCCTGCTCGCCGGAGACGAGGCGGGAGACGGGGATGCCGGTCCACTTGCCGACGATCTCGGCGATGTCCTCCTCGGTGACCTCCTCCTTGAGGAGCCGGGCGCCCTGGCCGGCGCGGAGGCGCTCCTCGGCCTCGTGGAGCTGGCGCTCGATGCCGGGGATGGTGCCATGGCGCAGCTCGGCGGCCTTCTCGAGCTGGTAGTCGCGCTCGGCGCGCTCGAGCTGCTGGCGGGCCAGTTCGAGGCTTTCGCGCAGCGTGCTCAGCTCGCCGATGCCGCCCTTCTCGGCCTCCCAGCGGGCCTTCAGCTCGGCGGCCTTGGCCTTGACCTCGGCCAACTCCTCTTCGAGCTTGGCGCGCCGGTCAATGGCGGCCTTGTCGGTCTCCTTGCACAGGCCGGTAATCTCGATCTCGAGCTGCATCTGGCGGCGCTGGGCCTCGTCGATCTCCGCCGGGCAGCTGTCGATCTCCGTACGCAGGCGGGCGCAGGCCTCGTCGACCAGGTCGATGGCCTTGTCTGGCAGGAAGCGGTCGGCGATGTAGCGGTCGGCGAGGGTGGCGGCAGCGATCAGGGCGCCGTCGCGGATGCTGACGCCATGGTGGATCTCATAGCGCTCGCGCAGGCCGCGCAGGATCGAGACGGTGTCCTCGACGCTAGGCGGGGCGACCAGGACCGACTGGAAGCGGCGCTCGAGGGCGGCGTCCTTCTCGATGTGCTTGCGGTACTCGTCGAGAGTCGTCGCGCCGATGCAGTGCAGCTCACCGCGCGCGAGCATCGGCTTGAGCAGATTGCCGGCGTCCATCGCGCCCTCGGCGGCGCCCGCGCCGACGACCGTGTGCAGCTCGTCGATGAAGAGGATCACCTCGCCGTTGCCCTCGACGACCTCCTTGAGGACGGCCTTGAGGCGCTCCTCGAACTCGCCGCGGTACTTGGCGCCGGCGATCAGCGCCCCCAAGTCGAGGGCGATCAGGCGTCGGTTCCTGAGCCCCTCCGGGACATCGCCGCGAACAATACGCAGGGCCAACCCCTCGACGATCGCGGTCTTGCCGACGCCAGGCTCGCCAATGAGCACGGGATTGTTCTTGGTACGGCGGGAGAGGATGCGGATGACGCGGCGGATCTCCTCGTCGCGCCCAATGACCGGGTCGATCTTCTCGCGGCGCGCCAGGTCGGTCAGGTCGCGCCCGTACTTGAGCAGGGCCTGGAACGTCCCCTCCGGCTCCGGCGAAGTCACGCGCTGGTTTCCGCGCACCACCTTGATGGCGTTAAGCAACGCCTCCGGGGTCAGCCCAAAGCGCGCCGCGACCTCGCGGCACGGGGGATCGTTTTCGAGCAGCGCCAACAGCAACAGCTCGACGCTGACGTAGTCGTCCTTCAACCGTTCGGCATGCTTTTTCGCGGCCGTCAGCACTGCACTGAAGTCACGCGAGCTGTAGACCTGCTGGGCCCCCGGCCCCGAAACGGACGGCAGCTTGCGCAGCGCCCGATC
>CAZBDL010000346.1:0-4341 GCA_964490525.1 uncultured Victivallales bacterium
GGCTGCGCAGAACGCCAAGATTCGCGGCTCGGGGGCTCGGGCTTCCGGGCGGCCTTGGCCTCGGTCTTCGACTTTGGGGCCGGGGTCTTGGGGGCGGGCGCTTTCGCCTTGTCCTTTGGGGAGGGAGGGGTGGCGGGGGAAGGCTTGGCGCGAGGGCCCTTGCTGGGCTTGGGCTTGGCCTTGTCGCTGGAGGCGGCCTTGGCCGCGGTCTTCGACGTTGGGGCCGGCGTCTCGGATGGCTCAGCGGCAGACATGTCGGCGCTCTCGGCGTCGGCTCCGGTGTCCTTGGGCGGCGCGGGGACGTCCTCGTCCCCGGTCCCGTCTTCGGCGAGCCCTTCGATCGGCCCGAGATAGCTGAACTTGACAATTTTCTTGGCGGAGATGAGCTGGCCGCGCGCCTTTGGGGAGCGTTCCGGGGCGTCGGTGCAGCGGAAGGTCATGCTGCTTTCGCGCTGGCGCGGCTTGGGCTCGTAGAGGCCCTCGTAGACGGCGGGGCGGGTAGTGATGAGCTCAAGGCGGCAGCCGTCGGGGCAAAGTTCGTATTCCTTGTCGGTGATGAACTTGTCGATGACGGTCTGCTTGGCGTAGCACTTGCCGGACTGGCGCTCGGAGTAGACGATGTAGAAGCGCTGGTTGCGGTCGTACTTGCTGAAATAGTAGAGGCGTCCGACGAAGAGCTTGTCGGGGATGGCGATGACCTTGTACTTGCCGTTTCGCTCGATGCAGAGGAGCTTGTCGAACTCGTTGCAGGTGACGGTCTCGTCGCTGCGGACGGCGCTGCCGACGTAGCTGTTGCCGCGGTCCCAACCGACCTTGATGTTGTTGAGGGCGACTTTGCGCACGTCGATGTGGTCGAAGGCCTCGATCTCGGTGCGGCGGGGATAGTCGTCGGCGTATTTGGCCAGCAGCGCCTCGATATAGCGGATGGCGAACTGGCGGAGGCGCTTGAGGTTCTTCTCGGTCTCGGCGATGTCGGCGACGATCCGTTCGAGGTCGTCCTGGTTCTTCTTGATGTCGAAGAGGGAGATGCGGCGGATGGGGATGGCGAGGAGCTTCTCGAGGTCTTCGTCGGTGATCTCGCGCTTCAGCAGGTGCTTGAACTTGGCCAGGCCCTTGCGGATCTCGGCGTGGACGAGCTCGTAGGTGGTGCACTTCTCGATGCGCTGGTAGATGCGGTTCTCGATGAAGATCTGGGCGAGGGTCTTGTCGTGGAAGGCCTCGTTGAGCTTGCCGAGCTCGATCTCGAGCTCGCGGCGGAGCATCTCCAGGAGGCGGTCGGTGTTGCGGCGTAGGACCTCGGAGACGGAGGAGACGACGGGGCGGTTGCCGGCGATGGCCAGCAGGCTGGTGGTCACCGAGAGGGAGCATTCGGTGTAGGCGTAGAGGGCGTGGAGGGCCTTTTCGGGGTCGTAGCCGCGGGCGGGGATGACCTCGATCTCAATGCCCTCGCCGGTGTAGTCGTGGATGCCGGCGATCTTGATCTTGTTGCTGCGGGCGGCCTTCTCGATCGAGGCGATGAGGCGCTCGGTGGTGGTGGCGGCGGGTATTTGGCGGATGACGAGCTTGCGCTTGACGATCTCGATGCGGGCGCGGAGGCGGACGCGGCCGTTGCCGTCGTTGTATTCGGAGACGTCCATCAGCCCGCCCTGCTGGAAGTCGGGGTAGAGGGTGAACGGCTCCTTCTTGAGGATGGCAATTTGCGCCCGCAGGAGCTCGCCGAAGTTGTGGGGGAGGATGCGGGTGGACATGCCGACGGCGATGCCTTCGGCGCCGAGCATGAGCAGGGCGGGGACCTTGGCGGGGAGGACGACGGGCTCGCGGTTGCGGCCGTCGTAGGAGTCGGTGAACTCGGTGATGTCGTTGTTGAACAGGACCTCGCGGGCGAGGGGGGTGAGGCGGCATTCGATGTAGCGGGCGGCGGAGGCGACATCGCCGGTGAAGATGTTGCCGAAGTTGCCCTGGCGTTCGATGAAGTAGTCCTTGTTGGCGAGGACGACGAGGGCCTCGTAGATGCTGGCGTCGCCGTGCGGGTGGAACTGCATCGAGTGGCCGATGACGTTGGCGACCTTGTGGAACTTGCCGTCGTCCATCCGCTTCAGGGACCAGAGGATGCGGCGCTGGACGGGCTTGAGGCCGTCGTCGAGGTCGGGGATGGCGCGATCCTTGATGACGTAGGAGGCGTATTCGAGGAAGTTCTGGTCCATGAGGCGGCGCAGGTGGGAATTGCCGCCGGCGGTGGAGGCCAGCTCGCTGCCGCCGTGTTCGGGTTCGGCGGCGCCGTTCTCCCCGTTCTCCGCGGGGGCCATGTCGGGGTCGTCCGCCATCAGAGGAGGTGCTCCATGATGTATTCCCGGCGTTCGGGGGTGTTGGTGCCCATGTAGAAGCCGAGGATTTCGGGAACGTTGCGCATGTGGTCGATGGTGACGCTGGTGAGGCGGATGTCCTCGCCGATGAACTGCCCGAACTCCTTGGGGTTGATTTCGCCGAGCCCCTTGAAGCGGGTGACCTCGAGGCCGCGCTGGCCGAGCTCGGCGACGGTGCGGTCGCGCTCCTCCTCGTCGTAGCAGTAGACGGTGCGGTCGCGGTTGCGCACGCGGAAGAGGGGGGTTTCGAGGATGTAGAGGTGGCCGGCCAGGACGAGGGGTTCGAAGTAGCTGAGGAAGAAGGTGATGAGCAGGTTGCGGATGTGGTGACCGTCGACGTCGGCGTCGGTGGCGATGATGACCTTGCCGTAGCGCAGGTTTTCGACGTCCTCCTCGATGTTGAGGGCTTGGACGATGAAGTAGAGCTCGTCGTTGTCGTAGATCTTGTCGAGCTTCTGGCCGTAGGTGTTGAAGGGCTTGCCGCGGAGGGAGAAGATGGCCTGGGTGAGGACGTTGCGGCTGGGGACCATCGAGCCGGCGGCGGACTGGCCCTCGGTGAGGAAGATCATCGACTGGCGGCCAAGGTCGGAGCCGTCGTCGAGGTGGTGCTTGCAGTCGCGCAGGCTGGGAACCTTGAGGGCGGCCTTCTTGGCCTTTTCCTTGGACTGGCGCTTGACGGCCTGGATCTCCTTGCGGACCTTCTCGTTGAGGGTGACCTTCTCGAGCAGAGTTTCGGCCATCGGGCGGTGGCGGTGGAGGTAGTCGACGACGGCCTGGCGGACGGTGTTGACGATCCAGCCGCGGATGTCGGTGTTGCCGAGCTTGTTCTTGGTCTGGGACTCGAAGATGGGATCTTGGAGCTTGACGGCGACGGCGCCGACGATGCCGTCGCGGACGTCGTTGCCGTCGAAGGACTTGCCGGAGAACTCGTTGACCGCCTTGAGGATGCCCTCGCGGAAGGCGGAGAGGTGGGTGCCGCCGTCGTTGGTGTACTGGCCGTTGACGAAGGAGTAGTAGTTCTCGCCATAGTTGCCGGTGTGGCAGAAGGCGAACTCGATGGTCTTTTCCTGATGGTGGATGACGTCGTAGAGGCGCTCCTCGCCGACTTCGCCCTCGACCAGGTCCTTGAGTCCGTGGCGGGAGAAGAAGCGGCGGGTGCCGTTGAGGGTGAGGGTCAGGCCGCTGTTGAGGTAGGCGTACATCCACAGGCGCTTCTCGACATATTCGAGGTCAAAGCGGAACTTCGGGAACATCGCGGGATCGGGGCGGAAGCGGACGAGGGTGCCGTTCTTCTCGTCGGTCTTGCCCTCATGCTCGCGAAGGAGCTGGCCGAGGGTGAATTCGGCGCGGTGCGTCTTGCCGTCGCGGAAGGAGGCGACCTCGAAGGATTCGGAGAGGGCATTGACGGCCTTGGTGCCGACGCCGTTGAGGCCGACGGAGAACTGGAAGACGTCGGTGTTGTATTTGGCGCCGGTGTTGATCTGGGAGACGCATTCGACGAGCTTGCCGAGGGGGATGCCGCGGCCGTAGTCACGCACGGTGACCTCGCCGGTCTCCTCGGCGATGTCGATGTCAATGCGGCGGCCGGCACCCATGATGAACTCGTCGACGCAGTTGTCGATGGTTTCCTTGAGGAGGACGTAGATGCCGTCGTTGGGGTGCGAGCCATCGCCCATGCGCCCGATGTACATGCCGGGACGCAGGCGGATATGCTCGAGGGAGCTGAGGGTCTTGACCTTGCTCTCGTCGTAGACGGCGGGATTGTCCTTGGCCATGGAAAAATACCATCGATGGTGGTGAGGACACGGACGGGACACAATATATGCACGGCCGCGAAATCCGCAAATGGCCGGCGGGGCGGGTTCAGGTGTTGCCTGGCGGCGGGGCGACGAACTCGCCGCCAGAGATCTGCCGGGAGAGTTCACGGCGGCGGGCGTCGAATTCGACGGTCAGCTCCATGCGGGTGAAGCAGGTGCTG
>CAZBDL010000347.1:0-4340 GCA_964490525.1 uncultured Victivallales bacterium
GGCGATGGTCGGGGGGGCGGGAACGGGGGCCGTGACCGATGGCGCGGGCATGGCGCCCGGCTTCCGCGGGGGCAGCGGCATCAGAGGCTGGCCATGCGCGGGGCGAGGTACTCGACGCAGCTGTTGAGGGTGGCGAGCTTCGGGTAGTCCTCCTCGGGGATTTCGATGCCATAGCGCTTGCGCAGCTCCATGACGATGTCGAGGAAATCCATCGAGTCGAGCTCAAGCTGCTCGCGGAGGCGCTTGTCCGGGTCGACGCCAGAACTGTCGCCCTCGGGCAAGATGCCGTTGATGATCTCGCAGACGGCCTGCGCGATGTCTTCCCTGGTCATGCGAATGCTCTCCGTCGTCGCCCATGGCCAAACGGCCGTTACACTGCCCTGGCCGCCCACCCGGTGGGCCGGCCCGATAACTTAGCACGGAAAACGCGATTGGCAACCGTCGTGATCACGCCCTGGACCGGAATCCCGCGGCCGGGGCAGGCCGGCCAAGGTCGGGGCTCGGGGACGTCTATTCCTCGTCCTCGTCGACGACGGCGCGGCGCTGGCGCTTGCGGTCGTTTTCCGTCAGGTATCGCTTGCGCATGCGCAGGCTCTTGGGGGTGACCTCGACCAATTCGTCGGCGGCAATGAACTCGAGGGCCTCCTCGAGGCTGAGGCGGACGGGGGGGGCGATCTTCATGTTGCGGTCGGAGCCGGCGGCACGCATGTTGGTGAGCTGCTTGGCACGCTGGAGGTTGACGACGATGTCGCCCTCCTTGCAGTGCTCGCCGACGATCATGCCCTCATAGGTGGTGTCGCCGACGCCGACGAGGAAGGTCCCGCGTAGCTGGAGGGCGTCGATGGCATAGGCGACGGCGCGGCCCTGGTCCAGGCTGACCATGACGCCGTTGATGCGATGGGGGATGGCGCCCTTGAGGGGGGCGTAATGAGTGAATCGGTGGGCGAGGATGGCCTCGCCGGCGGAGGCGGTCATGGCCTTGCTGCGCAGGCCGATGAGGCCGCGGGTGGGGATTGAGAAGACCATGGTGGCGCGTCCGCGGTGGGGGACCATCGACTGCATCTCGCCGCGGCGGATGCCGACCAGCTCGATGATGCGTCCAGCGCAGTCGGCGGGGCAGTCGACGGTGAGCTCCTCGCACGGTTCGTGGCGCTTGCCATCGATCTCACGGTAGATGACATGGGGCTGTGAGACGGTCATCTCATAGCCTTCGCGGCGCATGTTCTCGATGAGGATGGAGAGATGGAGGAGGCCACGTCCGCAGACCTTGAAGGCCTCGCCGCTGACCTCCTCGACGCGCAGGGCGACGTCGCGCTCGGTCTCGTTGAAGAGGCGCTCGCGAAGATGGCGGCTGGTGACGAAGCGCCCCTCCTGCCCGAAGAGAGGCGAGTCGTTGACCCGAAAGATCATCGAGATGGTCGGCTCGTCGATGGCGATGGGCGGCAGGGCCTCCGGGACCTCGGGATCGGCCAGGGTGTCGGAGATGTCGATCCCCTCGATGCCGGTGATGGCGCAGAGGTCGCCGCAGGGGACATGGTCGGTCTCGCGCCGCTCGAGGCCCTCGAAGGTGAAGAGCTGCTTGACCTGGACGACGGAGACGGTGCCATCGCGCTTGACCAGGGCAAGGGGGGTGCCGGTGCGCAGCTCACCGCGGAAGACGCGGCCGATGCCGATGCGCCCGACATATTCGGAGTAGTCAAGGGTGGCGACCTGCATCTGGACGGGGCCGGGAACGACGGCGGGCGGGGGAATGTGATGGACCATGGCGTCCATCAGGGGCAGGATCGAATTGCGCTCGCCGCCGTCCTCGCGGGTGTCGGCCCAGCCGCCCCGCCCGCTGGCGTAGAGCACCGGGAAGTCGAGCTGGGTGTCGTCGGCCCCAAGTTCGATGAAGAGGTCGTAGACGTGGGCGAGAACCTCGCGCGGCCGGGCGTCGGGCTTGTCGAGCTTGTTGACGATGACGACGGGGCGGAGGCCAAGCTGGAGGGCCTTGTCGAGGACGAAGCGGGTCTGGGGCATGGGCCCCTCGGCGGCATCGACGAGCAGGAGGACGCCGTCGGCCAGCTTAAGGACGCGCTCGACCTGGCCGCCGAAGTCGCTATGTCCCGGGGTGTCGATGAGGTTGATCTTGTGGCCCTGGTAGCGGATGCTGATGTTCTTGGCGAGGATGGTGATGCCACGCTCACGCTCGAGGTCGTTGCTGTCCAGGAGGCATTCCCGGAACGCCTGGTTGTCGCGCAGCAGGCGCGACTGCTTGATCATCTGGTCGACGAGGGTCGTCTTGCCATGGTCGACATGGGCGATGATGGCGATGTTGCGCAGGGAGAGCATGAGGGGACCCCGGGAAAGGAGGAGGAGCACCATGCGGGCGAGGCTGCCGACACGGAAGGCGCGCACAATACATGCGCGCGGCAAAAAGGCAAGGGCTACTCGCTGCGCGGCTCGACGGGATAGTCGCGGGAGAAGCAGGCGTGGCAGTAGTCTTCGGGGTTGCCCTGGGCGAGGCAGCCGAGCATGCCCTCGCGGGAGAGGTAGGCGAGGCTGTCGGCCCCGATGATCCCGGCGATCTCCTCGACCGAGTGATGATGGGCGATGAGCTCCTCGGCGCTGGGGAAGTCGATGCCGTAGTAGCAGGGGCTGACATGCGGCGGGCAGCTGATCCGCATGTGCACTTCCCGGGCACCGTTCTCGCGCAGCGTACGCACCCGTTCCCGGCTGGTGTTGCCGCGCACGATGCTGTCCTCCACCAGGCAGACCCGCTTGCCGGCGATCGCCTCGCGGATGGGGTTGAGCTTGAGGTTGACGGCAGTGCGGCGGTCGTCGGGGGACGGCTGGATGAAGGTGCGCCCGACGTAGTGGTTGCGCATGATGCCGATATCGAAGGGGATGCCAGAGGCCTCGGCGAAGCCCAGGGCGGCGTAGGTGCCACTGTCGGGGACCGGCACGACAATGTCGGCGTCGACCGGGTGCTCGGCCGCCAGGCGGGCGCCGAAGCGGCGACGCATCGCGTAGACGCTCTCGCCAAAGACGCGGCTGTCGGGGCGGGCGAAGTAGACCAGCTCGAAGATGCAGTGGGCCCGCCGCGGGGAATAGCTGAACTGGCGGGACTGGAGCTTGCCGTCACGCCGGACGAGGATCATCTCGCCGGGCTCGACATCCCGCTCGTAGGTGGCGCCGATCAGATCGAAGGCGCAGGTCTCCGAGGCGAAGACCGGGGCATCGTCGCCCCGCCCCATCGCCAGGGGCCGGAAGCCGTGCGGGTCGCGCCCCACCAGCAGCCCGTCCTCGCACAGGGCCACCACCGAGTAGGCGCCCTCGACATTCCGCAAGGCGTACTCGAGGGCCTCCCAGGGGGCATGCCCGGCATGATGGTGCCGCGCCGCGATGTGCAGGATCACCTCGGTGTCCAGGTCGCCCTGGAAGATCGCCCCGCTGCGCTTCAGGTGGTTGCGCCAGAAGCCACCGTTGGAGAGGGTGCCGTTGTGGGCCAGGGCCAGGTACCAGTCGTCAAACTCCACCGCGAAGGGCTGGGCGTTGTTCAGATTCGAGCCACCGGAGGTGCTGTAGCGGACATGCCCGATGGCCATCGACTGCGGGCCGCCCCACCACTCGCGGGAAAGCCGCTTGAAGACGTCCCCGACCAGGCCCATCCCGCGATGCAGTTCGCAATGCTTTTCCCTGCGCAGGAACAGGCCCGCGCTCTCCTGGCCCCGGTGCTGCAGCGACTGCAGCGCCAGGCGGGTGAGGTCTGCGGACGCCGGATGATTGGCAATGGCAAAAATCCCGCAGGCTTCCTTGATCATGGCGCGAACTCCGCAAAAGGGCCGCGCAAAAGGGGCGCGGGGCTCAGTTTTGGAAGAACCTAGCGCTTTTCGACATTTTTGCAATCACCCATGAAAACAAAAAAGAGGTGAGAAACGGAATTGAGGGGCAGTCAGGTCGTGGCAACCAACAAGGGCGATTCCGTTTCTCACCTGGAGGGGGGCTCGGTTCAGCGGTTCATGCCATTCATGGCTCCTCGTGCTACGTGATTCATGCTCTACAGCGATAGACCTTCGGCGGCGGAAAAAGTTCCCCGGAGGGGATATTTTTTCCCTTGATCAAAAACTTGACAAGGCGAAATTTATCCAGTACATTCTTCTTCTCGGGGTTTTATGGTCAATTGCGGCGAGAAGCAAAAAGGGCCTGTCCATGGCGCGGGACAGTCATGCGACCCGTTCCGGGGCGATGGCGGCCATTGTCGCCACCCTGGCGGCGGCCTGTCTGCTGGGCCTCATGACTATCCTCTCACAGCGGACGCTCCGCCTGGGCCCGAGGCAAGGCCAGGTGCTGGTCATCAG
>CAZBDL010000348.1:0-4329 GCA_964490525.1 uncultured Victivallales bacterium
GTCCTCGCCCCGGGCACCGAGATCAACGGCTACGAAATCATCCGGTTGCTCGGGACCAGTCAGTATGCCTCGGTCTACCTGGCCAACCAGACGGCCCTGCGCCGCACCGTGGCCCTGAAGGCCTACCCCTTGAATGATCAGCATGCCGACGCCACGGCCGAGCGGTTCATCGCCTCCGTGCAAGCGGCCGGCCGGATCCAGCATCCCAACATTCTCTCCTGCATCGACACCGGAGCCTCCGGCAACGTCTGCCACTTCACGATGCCCTTCCTGGCCGAGGGCAGCCTTGCCAAGAGGATTGCCGAGCGCGGCCCCCTGCCTGAGCCGGAAGCCCGCGAGATGATGGTCCGCCTGGCCTATGCCGTCGAACATGTCCAGAGCAAATACCGCCTGATCCACTACGACATCAAGCCGGCCAACATCCTCGTCGCCGACCATGGCGAGCCGGTGATCGCCGACTACGGGCTGGCGGAATGGGCCGCGACCTCCCTCCAGGTAAACCGCAAGTGCTTCTTCGGCAACCCCGCCTACATGTGCGCAGAGCAGGTGCTGGACCGCGGCCCGGACTGGACCTGCGACATGTACGCCCTGGGCATCGTCTTCTTCGAGATGCTCTACGGGCGTCCGCCCTTCGAGGCCGACACCCCCTACCGGATGATCGAAAAGCACCTCAACGAGCAGATTGGCTTCCCGGCGCAGCCCGCGGTCTCGGAGGGCGTCCGTGCCGCCATCCGCCGGATGCTGGCCAAGAAGCCCGAGGACCGGTTCTCCAACTGGCAGGCCCTGATCCGGGAACTGGAGGTGCGCAAGATCGGGACCGCAGGCAAGTCCGCCGCATCGTCACCGGCCCCCGCCGTCGCCGCGCCCGCCAAGCAGGACTTGACCAAGTCGCAGGTCAAGATCCATAAGATGGTCCGTTCGCCGATCAAGAGCATCAAGCTCCCGGCCACCGCCAAAAAGCCCGGCATCGTCCTGAAGAAGGTCGTCCGCTAGGGGCTCCGCCGCCGAATCCCCCCCGGACCTCGCCGCAACGCGCATCATCATGCCTGGACGTTGCCCAGGTGGATGCGGTGCAGGCCGGCGGCCAAGGCCATGTCGCGGAGGCGATGCAGGGTTGCCGCCAACGTCGGTGGACTGCCGTAATAGCGATGGTCCGGATGATAGGCCGAGAAGTGGACCGGGACATCCGGCGACAGCACATCCCGCACCCAGCCGATCAGGCCGTCGACCATCACGGCGCTGTCGTTCTTGCCGGGAATGACCAGGTTGGTGAGCTCCAGGTGGATCCCCCGGCGATGGCAGGCCTCCGCCGTGGCGAGCACCGGAGCCAGGCTCCCATCCGCCATCTCCCGGTAGAAGTCCTCGGAAAATCCCTTGATGTCAAGGTTGGCCGCGTCGATCCAAGGCAGGATGTCGGCAGCCGCTTCGGCCGTGGCATAGGCGTTCGAGACGAGGACGGTGCCCAGTCCGGCCGCGCGGGCGGCCCGGGCGATGTCCACCGCATATTCCGCCCAGACCAGCGGCTCGTTGTAAGTGAAGGCGACCGAGGCGCAGCCATGCCGCCGGGCGGCGGCCACGATCTCGTCCGGGACGACCGGGGGCCGGGCCAGCTCCGCCTCGCCATAGGTGCCCCGGGAAAGGTGGTGGTTCTGGCAGAACACGCACCCCAGGTTGCAACCGTAGGTTCCCACCGAGAAGGTGCGCGTCCCCGGCAGGTATTCCGCCAGGGGCTTCTTCTCGATCGGATCGACCTGCACCGCCACCGGGCGGCCATAGGCCAAGGAAACCAGCTGGCCATCCACGTTCTGGCGCACCCCGCACCATCCCGTCCGCCCCGGAGCCACGATGCAGCCCCGGGGGCAAAGCTGGCAGGCCGCCGACCGGCCCGCGACGGGCGACCACCAGCGGGCCGGATGGAGGTTGACGGCCATGTCGGGGAAGGCGGGTTCAGCCGTTCTTCTGCTCGAAGTCATTCATGAAGTCGATCAGGCGCTCGACACCGGCCAACGGCATGGCATTGTAGATGCTCGCCCGGATGCCGCCGACGGAGCGATGCCCTTTCAGCCCGACCAGGCCCAGCGCCTTCGCCTCCTTGATGAACTTCGCCTCCAGCTCCTCGCTGGGCAGGCGGTAGACGACATTCATCTTCGAGCGGCTGGCCGGCTCGACCGGATTGCGGTAGAAGCCGGTCGCGTCAATGCGCTCGTACAGGGCTTCCGACTTGGCATCGTTGATCTCCTCAATCGCCGACAGGCCGCCCAGCTTCTTCAGCCAGTCCGTGACCAGCGCCACCAGGTAGATCGCGAAGGTCGGCGGCGTGTTGTAGAGGGAGTTCTCCTCGACATAGGTCGCATACTTGAGCATGGTCGGCAGCTTCGCCGGCGTGCGGGCCAGCAGATCCTTGCGGATGATCACCAGTGCCACGCCGCTCGGCCCCAGGTTCTTCTGCGCCCCCGCATAGATCAGGCCGAACTTCCCCGCGTCGATGGCCTTGGACATGATGTCGCTCGACATGTCCGCCACCAGCGGCGTCGGCGACTCCGGAAAGGCATGGTACTGCGTGCCGAAGATGGTGTTGTTCGAGGTGATGTGCAAATACGAGGCCGCCGGATCCATCGCCCACCCGGCCAGCTCCGGGATGTGGCTGTACTTGCTCTCCTTGCTTGAGGCGACCGTCCGCACCTCCCCGAACAGCTTCGCCTCCTTCATCGCCTTCGACGACCAGCTGCCCGTGTCCGCGTACTCCGCAAAGCCCCCCGGCAGCATCAGGTTCATCGGCACCATCGCGAACTGCAGGCTCGCTCCGCCCTGGATAAACGTCACCGCATAGTCGTCGGAGAGCCCCATCAGCTCGCGGGTGTTCGCTACCGCCCGGTCGATCACCTCAGTGAACTCGGCGCCGCGGTGGGACAGCTCGATCAGGCCGCTGCCCGTCTTGCGGAAGTCGCAGAACTCGTCCCGGGCAATGGCCATGACTTCCGCCGGCAGCATCGCCGGCCCTGCGCTGAAATTGTACACCTGCACGGATGGCCTCCGTTCGTTGGGATGGATTTCCCGGTTGTGGTTGCCTCGGCACGCCGACGGCGCGCCAAGGCCAACAATAACGCCGTTTTCCGCATCCGCCAGTGCCCCGGCCAGGGATTCGCCGGGCCAAAGGTTTTTTCCCGCCCGGGCTTGCAATTCCGCCCACCAGTTCCTATTGTTTACCTGCCCGGCGACCACTGGGCCGATGCTCCCGACAACCGGCATGGACGGGCATGCCAGGACCTGAGACGAGGAAGCAGCAATGCCGAAACTGATCTGCCTCAGCGGCATGAACAAGGGGGAAGAATACGACCTTGCCTCCGGCGACAACACTATCGGCCGGAGCGAGAAGAACACCATCTGCGTGTTCGACAAGAAATCCTCCCGCTTCCACTGCAAGGTCATCGTCCAGGGCGACGAACTCATCGTCGAGGACCTCAACAGCACCAACGGACTGCGCGTCAACAACGTCTTCATCACCGGCCAGCAGAAGCTGGCCATCGGCGACCATATCCGCCTCGGCCAGACGGTGTTCTTGGTCAGCGACCGCTCCGTCAAGGGCAACGACGGGCCAGAATCCGACGACGCCGCCCTGCAGCAGCAGGAAAAGTACGAAACCCTGCTCCAGCAGACCGCCTTCCAGGTGACCCAGACCACGGCCCTGCGCAAGCTGCGCACCGACCGGGAGGGGCGCGAGACCGGCTTCCTCACCTTCTTCAAGCGGGAGGATCAGGAGGCTGGACAGCAGGACCGCTCCGGCTGAACACCACGCCGCCGCGTCCCCATCCCCCGCCGCCGACGCCCGCAAGTACGCCTTCCCCGATCCTTCAGGATTCCGGACATCACATGCGCGAGAAGAAACAATTTTCCGTGGTGGTCTCGCGGGACGAATGCAAAGGCTGCGGGCGTTGCGTCAGCGCCTGTCCACGCCAGGTTCTGGCCATGGCCGAGGCCCTGAACCTCTACGGATTCCCCTACGCCACGCCGACCAAGGACACCTGCATCGGCTGCGGCGCCTGCTTCTATGCCTGCCCTGAGCCCGGCGCCATCACCGTCCTCGAAACCTCCACCGACATGCCGTCGGCAACGGCCAAGGCGGACGGAACGGAAGGTGCCGCATGACCATGTCTCGGCAACGCCTGCTGAAGGGCAACGAGGCGACCGTCTACGGTGCCCTGCTCGCGGGGTGCGAGTGCTTCTTCGGCTATCCCATCACCCCGGCAAGCGAGATCGCCCATGCCGCCGCCGAGCTCTTCCCGAGGCTGAACCGGGTCTTCCTGCAGGCTGAGTCCGAGATCGCCGCCA
>CAZBDL010000349.1:0-3710 GCA_964490525.1 uncultured Victivallales bacterium
AGACCTTCGCCACCCCCCACGGCGGCGGCGGCCCGGGCTCCGGGCCCGTCGGCGTCGCCGAGTCCCTCGTCCCCTACCTGCCCGTCTCGCGCGTCGCCAAGCGTGCCGACGGCACCTACGCCCTCGAGTACAACCACCCCGAGAGCATCGGCTACATCGCCCCCTTCTACGGCAACTTCGGCGTCATCCTCAAGGCCTATGCCTACATGCTCAGCCTCGGCCGTGAGGGCCTGCCCCGGATCAGCGAGAACGCCGTCCTCAACGCCAACTACGTGCGCGTCCGCCTCTCCCCCCACTACGACCAGCCCTATCCGCGCGTCTGTATGCACGAGTGCGTCTTCTCCGCCTCCCGCCAGGCCGCGCGCGGCGTCCATGCCCTCGACATCGCCAAGGCCCTGATCGACCGCGGCTTCCATCCGCCGACCATCTACTTCCCCTTGATCGTCCCCGAAGCCCTGATGATCGAGCCGACCGAGACCGAGTCGCGCGAGATCCTCGACGCCTTCATCGCGGCCATGATCGAGATCGCCGGCCTTGCCGAGAGCGACCCGGAAGCCCTTGCCCGCTGCCCTGTCACCTCCCCCGTCGGACGCCTTGACGAGACCCGCGCCGCCCGCCAGCCCGACCTCGCCGCCCGCGGCTGAGCTTCAGGCTGTCCGCCTGCCCGTCGCCCGCTGCCCAGCCTGCACCTGATGCCCGACGCCTGCCCCAGCGATCCGGGTGGACTGACCCCCTACGACCGGCCGATCCTTGATTTTGCCGTTTTCCTCTGTTAGGTTGAAAACGTGGCTAAGGCGTCGGCCTGGCCGCACGGGAGCTGAATCAGTGGGGAAACGGCCCGGGAGGGCGGGAACGAAAGGAGGCAGGAGGATGCGGCAGCTCATGGGCATGGTGACGGATTTCCAACGTGTGCCCCGCGCGGTTGGCCGGGGCATGGCCCTGGGGGTGCTGACGCTTTGGGCCTTGGCCGCCCCGGCTGGGGTGACCGTGCTGCACAGCTTCAACGATGTCGACGGCAGCTACCCCATGGGCTCCTTGACCGGTTTCGCCGGCAAGCTCTACGGCATGGCCTCGGACGGTGGCGCCGGGAGCCGCGGCGTGGTCTTCTCCATCGGGCTGGCGGGGGAAGACTTCACGATCCTCCATGAATTCGCCGGTGGCGTCAGCGATGGCGAATCCCCGACGGTCGGCGCCATGGTCGAACTCAATGGCCGCCTCTACGGCGTCACCAGCAAAGGCGGCGACAACAATGTCGGCACGATCTTCCGCATCGATCCGGACGGGACGGGATTCACCCTCCTGCATGAGTTCTCCAACGCCGCGGGATATACGCCCCGGGGCCAGCTGTGCCTGCATGGCGGAAACCTCTTCGGCACGACGCAAAACGGGGGGGCGGGCAGCTCGGGGACGATCTACCGCATCGCCCCGGATGGCACCGGCTATGTCACCCTCCACGAGTTCTCCGGGGCACCGGACGACGGCTCCGAGCCCTTCGGCATGACCTTGACCTCGGTCGGCCCGCTGCTCTTCGGGGCCACCCTTTACGGTGGGGCCGACGACTTGGGAACCCTCTTCTCGATCGCGGGGGACGGGACCGGCTACACGGTGCGGCACGCGTTTGCCGGCGCGGCCGACGGCCAGAATCCCTATTGCACCCTGGCGGCGTTCAGCGGGGTGCTCTATGGCGTGGCCCACAACGGCGGCAGCAGCAGCGACGGCACGTTGTTCCGGCTGGTCGGGGCGCAGCCTCTCGAGGTCCTCCATCACTTCACCGGCGGGGGCGGCGATGGCCAATATCCCTACGGCTCGCTGGTCCTGCGCCCGGGGCGCATCCTCGGCATGACCACCGAAGGCGGCGATGCCGACCGCGGCACCTTGTACTCCACGAGCTTGGACGGCAGCGACGTCCAGCTGCTTGAAGAATTTGCCGGCCTCCCGGGGCCGGACAGGCCCACGGGGGGGCCGATGTTCTATGGCCAGCGCCTTTACGCGCTCACGTATTATGGCGGGGAGAACAACCGCGGTTGCATCTTCACCTGGTATGACCACACGGTGAGGTTTGCGACGGACGGGACGCCCGGTTGTTCGCTCTCCGGCGAGACCGTCCAGACCCTGCTCGCCGGGGCCGATTGCACCGCGGTCGAGGCCGTGGCCGCCCCCGGCTATGCGTTCATCGGCTGGAGCGGCGATCATGTCGGCACGGATAATCCGCTGACCCTGACCACCGTCACCGGCGACATGGCGGTGACCGCGAACTTCACCGAGCTGGTGCCGGTGACCTTGGCCGTGTTGCCGGAAAGCTCGGGCACGACCGATCCGGTGCCCGGCCCCCGCCTCGTCCCGCTCGGCCAGCCGGTGGCCGTCGCCGCGACCCCGGCCGAGGGCTACCACTTTGTCCGCTGGCTGGTGCCGACGGGCGACGTCACGGTCGCCAACCCCTTCGCGGCAAGCACCAGCATCACCGTCAACGCGGGCGGCGGCGCCACCGTGGCGGCCCGCTTCGAAATCAACGCCTACCGGGTGGAGTTCGGGACCGACGGCACGGCCGGGGCCACCCTCGCCGGAGACCTGGTGCAGACGGTCACCCATGGGAGCGACTGCACCGCAGTGTCCCTGGCGACCATCCCCGAAAACCTCGACTTCACCGGCTGGAGCGGGGACCATGTTGGCATGGAGGATCCCCTGACCCTGACCAATGTGACCTCGGATTTGGCCGTCACGGCCAACTTTGGACGCCAGTTCGCCTATGGCTCGACCTTCCAGGTGGATGCGGCCGACGTCGACGGGCTGCCCGACCCCGGCGCGGAGTTCCTGGTCAAGCCGAAGGTCTTTGCCGTCTATTTCGATCCGGTCAAGGATCCGGACGGCGAGAAGCCGAAGAAGGCGACAGCCAAGGTGCTGGACAAGGTGACCATCGCGGGGAAGAATCCGCTCGAGGTCGAGTGGCGCAAGAAGGTAAAGCTGTACAGCCAGTCGCTCTTCAAGGCGGCGCTGAAGGTCGGGCAGGATGCCGACGCCTGGCTGGCGGAGGAGGGGCATCAGGAGCCGCTGGCCCTGGACGTGCGCCTTTCCAGCAAGGAGCTGGCGGAGGAGTCGGTCTATGCCGCGCAGCTGATGCCGCCGGAGATCACGGGGATGGAGGACAACGGCGACGGCACCCTGACCATTACCGGGCGGCACTTCGGCACGAAGAAGCCGAAGGTCTGGCGTGAATACCTGGACGACGAAGTGGTCAAGTGCCAGAAGTGCAAGGTTCTGGCCCCAGCAGACTTGACGTTGACCGATGCCAACGGCAAGGCCGCATGCATGGACGCCGCCAGCGACCGCAGCCAGGTCGTCATCGAGCTGCCCGCCAAGGATCCCGGAGGCCTCAACGGCTTCCTCGTCCTCGACAACGGCGTCGGCCTGGCGACGTGGATGCTGGACTGAAGCCCGGCCCGGAGATGGGCTAGGCCGTGGCGTCCAGCATGGCGCGGAAGCGGTCGGCGGCCTGGGCGATGGCGGCCTGGTCGCGGTCCGGGGCGGGGCGATAGGTCTCGACGTCGAAGGAGCGGCGGACGAGATCGCGTGCGGCGGCGAGGCCGGGGAGCTGTCCGGCGCCGATGGCCTGGGCGAGGATGTTGCCGATGGCGGTGGCCTCTGAGGGGCCGGCGACGACGGGCAGGCCGATGGTGTCCGCGGCGAGCTGCATGAGCAGGCGGTTGTGGCAG
>CAZBDL010000349.1:3804-4323 GCA_964490525.1 uncultured Victivallales bacterium
GTCATAGCGGGTCTTGGCAAGGGCGGACAGCTCCTCGAGCTTGATGCGGAAGAGCATGGCGAGCGAGTCGAGGATGGCGCGGAGGAGGGCCGCGTCGTCGGGAATCTCGCCCTGGGCGGTGTCGCGGCAGGCCTGGCGGATGCGCGCGGGCATGTCGCCGGGGGTGGCGAACGTCGGGTCGTTGGGGTTGATCAGGAATTTCAGGCCGGGGGCGGCGGCGGCCATCGTGGCCATCGCCGCGTAGGTCAGCTCGCGTCCCTGTTCCTGCCAGACGCGGCGGCACTCCTGGAAGAGCCACATGCCGGTGATGTTGGTGAGGAAGCGGATGGTGCCGTCGAGGCCGCCCTCGTTGGTGTAGTTGGCCTGGCGGGCGGCCGGGGAGAGGTTGGGCTCGTGCAGCTCGGTGCCGAGGAGGGCCCAGGTGCCGCAGCTGACATAGGCCCAGGGGCGGGTCATGTCGGCCGGCACGGAGGCGACGGCCGAGGCGGTGTCGTGTCCGCCGACATGCCAGACGGGGAC
>CAZBDL010000350.1:0-4311 GCA_964490525.1 uncultured Victivallales bacterium
CGTTCCAGCTGGAGATGCCGAACGTGAAGGGCGTGCCGGCCACCTCGAGCTTGGCGAACATCCAGATCTCGTCATAGCCGGAAATATCGGAGCGCCAATTCGGGCTGGGCAGGCGGATGGAGGACGAATGCCAGGGATCGGTATTGGTGCGGAAGGCATGGGGCGGGGACTGGACATCGGCGGTGGTCACCGCGCCATAGCCAAAGACGGCCTCAAGGTCGGTATCCCCTTCCCCGGTCCAGAGGACGCGCTTTTCGTAGCCGAAGATCACGCGGCAGTCACCGGTCACGGCATGGTCGCCGTCGCTCACCGTGACCTGCAGGACATAGTCGCCAGCGATGGCGAAAGTGGCGACGGTGCTGGCGGCGGCGACGTCCCCATTCGGGACAAAGGCGACGCTGCCGGGGCCGGACTTCACCGTCCATGTGTAAGTCAGGGCCTGAGGCAAGCCATCGTCCTCGGCGGTCACCGCCAGGGCGCAGGTCTTGTCGGTGGTGTTGACCAGGCCGATGCTTGGGGTGGGGCCGGAAAGGATCATGGGCATGGTCCCGCCGCGGATCCAAAACCGGGTGGAGGCAGGCACCGCCACGGCTGGCGCAGGGAAGAAGCCGGGCGCCGGGGAGAGGAGCAGCGCATCGACCTTCAGCCCGTAACTGCCCATGAACAGGTTGAGGACATGGACGCCCGGCGAGGGCACGTGCACGGTGGCGACGCCCGAGGCGGTGATGCCATCCCATCCCGAGGTATAGTGGTATCTGCCGATCATCACGGCCACCGGGGAGAGCGTGCCGTCGATGCCGGCATGGACATAGTTGCTGCCGTAGTTGCCGTCGGCCATCTTGGCGCGGACAAAGATCCGGTAGGTTCCGGCCTGACGGAACAGGATGGGATAGTCGAGGGTGGGGCTTTTCACCTGGATTTGGCTGCTGAGATGCTGAGCCCCGGACGGACTCATGCCGCCATCACCGGTATGGAAGGCGTCGGTGCCGCGGGCCCAGGCGTACCCGTGGCGCTGGGAAACGTTCTGGAAGTGCTCGGCCTGGATGACGATGCTGCCGTCGTCGTTCTGCAGATGGCCATGGGGCAGGTCATGGACAGTCACCATCACGGTGCCGACGGGGCTGTGGTCGGTGCCATCATGCACCCGGTAGGTGAATCCATCCGCACCCGTGAACCCCGGATTCGGTTCGTAGGTGCGAATCGCGCCGGTGCCGCCGAGGACTCCATGCGCCGGGGCAGCGAGGATCTCGTAGGAAAGCGGGTCGCCGTCGCCGTCGTGGCCTGGCAGGACAAGGGTCGATGACGCGTTCGCCGGAAGGTGGTCTGCCACATCCCCGGCAACGGGCATGTCGGGGACGGAGGCGATGGCGATGGCGACCTGCACGACCTCGCTGTCCCCCTTGCCGTCGTGAACCTTGAACGTGAACATGTCTTCGCCATGGACATCGCGGTTCGGCGCATAGACCAGATCGGGCGCCGTGCCGGAGAGCGTCCCACGTGCTGGCGGCTGGACAATGAGGAAGGAAATGGGGTCGCCGTCAGGATCGCTTCCCGCCAGGGTGAAGCTGATCGGGGTGTCTTCGGCGGTCTCCAGGTGGTTGGCCTGGGCTGTCGGCACATGGTTCCCGGCCTCCACGCGGACGGCGGCAAAGGCCCCTTGGCTGCCGTTGACATAGGAGCCTCCAGGGACGGACTGAAGGGCGACGGCCCGCACTTGGTAGACATTGTCGCCCGGAAGCGGGGAAGCATCGGCATGGCTGTTGCCGACGACCAGGGTGTCGGTGATGCGGGTGAAAGGGCCGCTGGCGCTGGCGGCGCGGAAGACATGATATCCGAGCACTGGATCCGGAGACGGATCCCAGGCCAGGACAACCTCGCCAGCGCTGGCGGAGGACCGACGCATGAGCGGCGGCGCGACCTGGTGAAGCCGCAAGGTCGGGTCTCCGAGCAGGTTCGAGCTGACCGCCTCGCTGATGCTCGTCGAGAGGGGCTGGCTGGGAATACTTTGGGAATAGCGGTGACAATAGCCGATGGTCTGGCCCAGGGACAGGGAGAAGAGATGCCACTGGGTGGCATGGACCCACTTGCTGGTGAGCACGTAGGTCGGCGAAGCCAGGGCGGCCTTCAGGATGTTGCTGTCGTTGTCCCAGTCGCCGATGTAGCTGAGGCCGAGGCCGGTGAAGTGGGTCTGGACGTCGCCAAAGAGGAAATGGTCGGTGGTGGCGGCAAGGCCCGCGCTGGTATTGCCGCCGGCGCCGGCCCCGAACGAGATCCGGTAGCCTCCGTCGGCATAGCTGTCCCAGATGTAGTCGCCGCTCTTGAACGTGCCCGGGCCAAGCAACCACTGAAAGCTGTCGGCAACGCCGCAGTTTTCCCTGAGCATGCGTTGCGGCAGGCCGACCTGCCCGTGCCGGTAGGCGTGGTTCTTGCGGAAGTACTGGCGGGTCAATCCCAGCTCGTCCTGGGGCGCGCTCGGCAGCTTGCTGAAGTCGATCCGGCCGACCGCGATCTCAGTGCCTCCGTACAGGTAGGCGGGGTCGAACTTGCCGTCGCCGGGGACATTGGAGCCGCGAGGATTGTTGGCCAGACTGTTGTTGACCGTGGTGTCGGTCCAGGCCGAACCCGCCAGATCGGCATAGTACATGTCCGTCGGCCATGCCCGCGAACCATGGCCATCGTAGTTGCCGTTGCCCGAATAGGGCACGGGCACGTGGCCAACGAGAATGGCGGCCTTGACGCCGGTCGGATCGGCCGTCCAGTCGGCCAGGATCAGCGCCTTGACCTGGTTGATCAAGGCAAGCCCGGCCGTGTAGTCGTTCCCCACCGTCACCGGCCCCCGCGGCACGTCGTGGCGGACAACCCGCCACCCGTCGCCGACTAGATCCTCGGTGAACTGGGCCAGTTCCGCGCCCAGCTCCGGCGCCAGCGTCTCGTCGACCAGCAGCAGCGCCGTGCCCCGGTCCTCGATCAGTTCGGCATCGATCCCGGCGGCCACCATCCCGTACGGATATCCCCAATAGCTCGCGTATCGCGTTCCCAGCCAATATTCGTACCGTTCGCCCGGCACGGCGGACGTGTCCGCATACGTCGTCCCGGTGGTTTCCCCCAACAGTGTCCATGAATCCGCTTCCTGGCTGCGCCGATGAACCAGCGTCCCGATGCTGTTGGCGACTGCCGTCCAGCTCAAGGTGACACTCGCCGGGCTGGCCTCCACCTCCACGGAAATGGGCAACGTGTAGGCCGTCTGCCCCATTCCTGTTGACGCCCAGGCCAGGGCCAGGGCCAAGGACAGGGCACGGCAGATCGTGGATAAATGGCCGAGGCTCAGCTTCCGGCATGCCGCCCGCACGACAAGATTCATGGCCAACCTCCACGCTGGATTCTTCCTTCTGGTATACCAATACAATACCAATTACGGCATGTCAAGCCGTCCCATGAAATTTCCGCCAATGCCTCTTTTCGTGCTTGCCATCGGCCAGATTCGGGTCTAGGGGTATCCTCCGAGGCGGTTTGGTATGGAATTGGATCGAAAAGGAGTTTGGGGCATGGCCAAGGCGGTGAAGCCCGGGGCGCTGCCGAAGCAGGGGCAGGTGCTGGCGTTGCTGCGTCGCCAGATCAAGGCCGGCACGCTGCGTCCGGGGGATCGCTTGCCGCCGGAGCGGGAGATGGCCCAGCAGCTCGGGGTCTCGCGGCTGACCCTGCGGGGCGCATTGGACGTCCTCGGCCAGGAAGGATTGCTGCGGCGCACCCAGGGCAGCGGCAACTACATCACCGAACGGGCGGCAACGCGCGAGATTCGCACCTGCCTGGCGTTTGCGCTTCCTCCGCAGGCGCGCCAGCAGGACGATCCTTTCCTCAGCCAATTGCTTCAGGGCCTGGCGGAAGCTTTCGGCGATGGGCGGATCCAGTTCAGCATGCTCAACATGATGAATCCGGAGGCCTTGGCTCGAATGAACAGCGCAATCGCGCAGAGGCCCCCCGTTTCGCCCCCATGGAATGGTCTCATCTTCAGCGGCTGCAACCTCGCGGACGCGGATATCATCGCCTTGCGGCGGCAGGGCGTCGCCGCCATCACGCTCCTTCCCCATGCCGGACAGGAGGCGATTTCCCATGTCGACATCGACAACCAAGGGGGCGGGTACCTCGGGGTCAGCCATCTCCTTGGCGTGGGACGGCGGCGCGTGCTGGTGGCAGACGTTCCCTTGACCGTCTGGCATGCGGCGGCGCGCAGGCGCGGCGTCCTGCAGGCATTGTCCGACCATGGCCTGGAGCCGAACCCGGACTTGTTGCTTGAGATCGCCGACTGGCCCG
>CAZBDL010000351.1:0-4302 GCA_964490525.1 uncultured Victivallales bacterium
AACGGGCCGGCCGAAGAGGCAACCCCTGCACGGGGGGGGAGCGGGAGCGGGCGGAGCGGCTGGCGAGGCGCTTCCATGGCTCGAAGGCGCACGTGATCGAGCTGCGCCCGGAGGAACGCCGGCTGAGCCGCTACGTGGTGGTGGCGGGGGAGCTGCCGGCGCTGGAATACGAGCCCCAGGGCCCCTCCAAGCGGGGCGGGGTCACCTGGCGCCACGAGAGCGGCGACCGCGGCCCCGGCAAACCGAAGGCGTCCCGGCGCCCGTTGGTGGTGGTGGACCCCGTTACCCGGCGGCCGGCCATCGTGTCTAGGGGAGCGCCGGTGCGCTTCAACGCCGTCCGCGGTTTCGTGGGATGAGGATGCAGGCCGTTTTGCGGGAGGGTCGGCGCTGCCGGGAATGCGGACGGTACCTGCCGGCGGGGACGCGGGTGTGGTTCGACCCCGCCTGCGGTTGTGTCTACTGTCTGGAGCACGGCTGCGCCTGAGGCGTGGGGCTCCGGTGGAGATAGAAATTCGACGAAAGGAGGGCACCCCGTTGGCTAGACGCAGGCTTCCGCCTCGCGACTCCAAGGGCCGTTTTCGCAAGCGGGCCGGGACTCGCCGGGGCCAGCGCCGCGGTAGGCGCTAGGTCCGTTCGGGCCGGCGGCGGGAAGCCCCCGTCGCCGGCATCTTCAGCATGGGTCTCACGTCTATTTCGCGCGGAATAACGGTCGTCTACCGTGCCGCGCCGGCACAAAGGAGATATGGGAATGCGGTACCAAGAGGTGTTCGCCGAGGAGCAGCGCAAGCTGCCGCGCTCGGCGAGCAGAACGGAACGGATCGCGGCCACCCAGCGTGCCTCCGCACGGTGGCGGGCGATGAAGCGCAACCCGGTCCACAAGGACTGGAAGGAAGACGCCGTGCTCATCGGCGTCATACTGGGGGCGGCGTTCATCGGCTACCAGTGGTTCCTGAATCAGAACCAGGCGGCACCGGTACCGACGACCTACCAGCCGCCCCACACCGGGCTCTGAGGGGGTAGTTGCTAGGTGGACGTGCTTCGCCTCTTGCGGATGGCGCCGACCGCCACCCACCTGTACCAGACGGCTCAGCGCGCGGCCGCGGGCGATCCCGAGGCCCTGGCCTACCTCAAACAGCAGGGCTGGACGGAGGCCTTGGAGATAGTGCGCCCAGGTTACGGCGAGACGGGGCGGCAGGTGGTGGGGCACGTGCGGGAGGCGGCGCGCAACATCGAGGACGCGCTGCGCCAGGCCCGCGGCTACGTGGACGCCGAGTACACGGTTCTTGAGGACCCGCCGTGGAGCGGGTTTCTGCGTGGTCTCTTGCGCATGCGCTACGGGGGGCACATCATATTGGGGCCGGTCGGCACTGGCAAGACGACCCTGGCCCTGCGTCTGGCCCAGCGGGTGAGCGAGGCCCACGGCTACCGGGTGGAGTGCGTGAACATGTACCTGGAAGACGTGCCCCCATTCGGGGTGAGCATCTCCCGCGAGACCTTGGTCAAGCGGATGGCGCGCCTGGGTCGCTACCTCGACGCCCAGGCCGAGGGCGACGAAGAGGCGGAGTCGGAGGACCTCGACCTTTTCGGCGAGCCCCGCGCTCGGGGGAAAGAGGAGCCGGCGAGCCTGCCGCCGACCGAGCGGGTCATCATCGTCGACGAGGCCTCGCTGGGCATGAGCAACAGCCCAGGCGACCCCGGCCGACGGGCGGCGATGCAGGCGTTGGCCCAGTGCCGTCACCTCGACTGGGTTGTTATCTGGATCGGCCAATGGGCGGGCCAGTTGCCGTTGCCGCTGCTGGGGCAGACGACGGTGTGGGTGAAGCGTCCGGACGGGCGCGAGGACTTCACCGACCGCGACAACCCGGCGGTGCGCGACCTGTGGCGGCGGGCGCGGGAGGCCTTCGAGGGCTTGCGGGGATCGCCTTGGCACGTGGAACCCTGGCTGGACATGCGGTCGTGGGCGTACTGCGACTGCAAGAGCTTGGCCGGAGGGCCGGGCTATTCGGGACTGATTCCATTTACCCCGGCGGGAAAGGCTTCGCCGGAGGAGGAGACCGTCGATGGAGAGCTCGTTGACTGAGCTGCTGCGCCAGCTCTACGGACACCAGCACGTCACCTACCTGCTCTACCTGCTGCTGGCCAACCTCGTATTGGGCATCCTGGCCAGCGTCCGCTCGGGGGACTTCCGCCTAGCGCGGGTGGCGGACTGGCTGTGGAACCGACTGGTGCCGATGGCCGTCGGCTACGGGGTGGCGGCGATGCTGGCCACCGTGAACGCCGACTGGGTGATGATCCGCGAGATCGCCTTCGCCGCCCTGGCCGGGGCGATGACGGCCTACATATTGGCGAATCTGCGTGACATGGGGATCAGCGGGCTGCCGGACGTTCTGGCCGCCAAGCCGCCCAACGAGACCACGGTGAAGATCGTCGATGACTAGGAATACCCGACGGAAGTTGCCGGTCTACCCGACCCTGGCCGACGTGCACCGGATGCTGGCGGCCTGCGAGAGCGAGCGTGATCGCCTGCTGGTGGAGCTGCTTTGGTACACCGGCGGGCGCGTCTCGGAGGTGCTGCGGGTACGGGTGGGGGATATCACCGAGCACGGGGTGCGCATGGTCAACCTCAAGCAGGGCGAACCGGCCGAGAAGCACGTCTTCCTGCCGCCCCGGTTCGTGGACCGACTGCGCCGGGCGGTGGCCGGGCGGCGTCCGGATGAGCTGGTGGTGACGCACTTGCGGGGCGGCCGCGCGTTGAGTCGCAAGCGGGCCTGGGAGATCGTGACCGCGGCCGGGCGGCGAGCGGGGGTGCTTAAACGCCGGGCGGGGGCGGCAGAGTCGCGGCCGCCGTGGCCCCACGCCTTTCGCCATGGCAACGCGATCAACCTGCTCGAACAAAACGTGCCCGTCTCGGCCGTGCAGGCCCAGCTGGGGCACAGCAGTTTGGCCAGCACGCAGGTCTACCTGGAGATCACGGACCCGCACCGCGAGCGGATGATCGCCGGGGTACGGTTTTAACATGGAGTGGGAGCGTGGAAGAGGTGACCATCGCGGAGATGCTGGGCATAGTGAAAGACGCCGGGGTGATCGGCCTGCTGGTGATAGTGGTGGCCGGCGGGGCCCGCTGCTGGTGGGTGTACGGTTGGGTCTACCGGGCGGCGTGCGAGGAACGGGACTGGTGGAGACGAACGGCGGTGGAGGGAACCAACATCGCCGAGCGGGCGCTGAGCCAGGCCGAGAAGGGGCGGCGGTCGTGATGTGGGTCAGGCTACTCTCGCGGCTCTTTCCGGCGAGGCAGGCCGAATGCGCCCCGCCGTCCGCGATGGATTACGAACGGGCGGAGATCGAGCGCCGCCAGCGGGAGATCGCCGCGCGCCTGGCTCTGTTGGAGGCGCGGGCCGAGGTGGCCGGCGGGCGCAAACGACGCGCTCAGGGTGGGCGAACTTCGACACGGAGCGGGGAGGATGGCTGAAACGAGCGTTATAGCGGTATGGGCGCTGGTGGCCGGCGCCCTGGGCTTGTCGGCCTGGGCGCTGGTGGACGCGCTGTCCGACTACCGCGAGCTGCGGGCGGCGGGCCTCAACGGGCGCCGGCGGGTGATCGCGGCCATGTCGATTCGGGCCGAGGTCGTGCGGGTCGTCGTGCTCAGTAGTATCGCTGCGGCGGCGCTGGGCCAGGCTTGCGCGATCGCGGTGGGCGTGGCCGCGGTGGCGGTTGGCACCGGACTGGCGTGGGATCGACGGGACCGGCGGCGGCTGATCGACCTGGAGCTGCGGCGCCGGCGGGAGGCGTAGACATAATGCGAGCTGTTTGGCTGGTGGCCGGGATTGTAGGCGCCTATTTTCTGTTCAGGGCCTCTGAGTCGGGCGGGGGCCCGGACGCGCCCACGGCAGGCGCTGGGCAACGCACGTGGACGCCGGTGGCGCGGGAGAGGGCGGTGGCGCACGCCAAGCAGGACCTCGCCAGCCGGCTGGGGTTGCCGAGCGGGCCTGGCCTCCAGGTGCACGTGCGGGTGGAAAGCGTGGAAGAGGTCACCTGGCCCGACGCGGGCTTGGGCTGCGGTCGGGTGGACTACGCCGCCGATCCGGGCCCGGTGGCGGGCTACCGGATCGTGCTGTCGGTCGATCTGCCGGACTCGCTGTTGCCGTTCCGCGCCCGCTACCTGTACCACGCCTCGGTGGCCGGCCACCTGGTCTTGTGTGAGGAGAAGCCATGAGCAACGACAACACAGCCACAAGCAAGCTGATCGTGGCGGCGGCGACCGGGGCCGGCTTCGCCCTGGGGATGGTGCTGACCAACGAGATC
>CAZBDL010000352.1:0-4290 GCA_964490525.1 uncultured Victivallales bacterium
ACTCGGCCAGTCCCAAACGCCTTGGCGATCCCCCACGCCTCTCCGGACAACGGGCCATCCTCGTACCGGCCCAGGATTTCGATGCCCTGGCCGGTCCGGAACGCCGTCAGCCTCCCGCCAGGGACGGACACGACCGAATCGTCGGCCAGGCAGATGTTGGCGGACGGCGCGGCCTCCCGGCCCAGGGTCTCGAAGCCGAAAAGCGCCTCCATCGGACCCAAGATTGCATCCGTGGGCACGGTGTTTTCGACGGTGCGGAATCCGCAATGCGGGCCGATGATCCAGTGGCACCCGTCCCGTACCGCGGCGGCCATTTTTTTCAGGAAATCGTCCGCGACGGCGGCGAGATAGGGAGAGAAGACAATCCGGTACTGCGCGGGTGCGATCTCGCTGTCGTAGGCGACATCCCGCTGCGCCCCGCTTTCCAGCAACGCCCGGTGCCAGCCCTGGATGGCGCTCCAGTAGCTGAAATCATTCGTTGGCTTGTTCATGCCGTCCTCGAAGAGAAAGCGGCCGTGCCGTTCCGAGCGGACCAGGGCCGCCTGGGCCGACGCGGGCGAGAAGCGCCGCAGCAAGGGTTCGAGCTGCTGGCGCATCGCCTCCGCCTTCGCCACCTCCTGCCAGGCGCGCCGCGGCTTCCCGCATGCATGCACGATGCAGGTATGCTCCAGTTCGACGCCCGACCGTTGCTGGCGCCAGAGCCAGTAGGACTGAAGATCCGCCCCCGCCGTGTAGGTGAGGAAAGTCTTGGCCATCAGGTAGTTGTCCGGATGGAAGGCGAAGCCATTCATGTCGGCGCCGGTCTCCATGACCCGGAACGGGATGCCGGGCTTGAGTGCGCGCATCCAATCGTAGTCCCACTGGAGCGCGGGAGTCTCTGCCTGGCTGTTGTAGAAATCCGAGCCGACGAAGTCCAGGTTCCGGTACTGCTCGGCGTTGTCGATGGCCGGGAAGTTGTGGCCGATGGGCGCACGGCTGTGCCTGCGGATTAGCAGAATCTGCTCGTCCTGGAATTCCACCACCATGTCGGACATGAAGTTGCGGTAGGCCGTCTCCAGCGAGAAGTTCTGATGGTGCACGGGCGTTGGATGCAAGACCGGAACGTCCTCGAAGGATTCGCAGTTCTCGCTCCAGATGGCGGTGCCCCACAATTCGTTCAAGCGCTGAATGGATCCGTACCGCCGCTCCAGCCAGTGCGGCCACGCGGCCTGGCATGCCTGGCAGACGCAGATTCCCTGATGGCAGCGGAACTCGTTGTCGGTCTGCCAGGCGATCAGTCCGGGATGCGAGCTGAATGCTCTGGCCATGGCCTCGGTGATCCGCCGCGAGTGGGCGCGGTAGGCCGGATGGCTGTAGCACGCGTGCTGGCGGCCGCCATGGCCATGGCGGTAGCCCTTGGGCTCCACGTAGCCGATGCCTGGATCCTGCTTGAGGATCCATTGCGGCGGGGTGGCCGTCGGCGTGCAGAGGATTGTGGCGATCCCCGCCGCATGAAGCCGGTCCATGGCCGACTTCAGCCATTCAAAATGGAATTCGCCTTCGCGGGGTTCCATGGTGCTCCAGGCAAACTCGCCCATGCGGACGCAGTTGATGCCGAGCTCGACCATCAGCCGGACATCCTCTTGCTGGACTTCCTCGGGCCAAAGTTCCGGATAGTAGGCGGTTCCATGCCATAACTGGGCTCGGTTCACGGTGTTTTCTAAGGCGTTCATGCGGTTTGCCACATCATCCTTAGAGGTTGGGAGGCAATGTGTTAGGCTTTCATATTTCGGGCTTCTGGTTTTCCCTCACCACCGGTAGTAGCGGTAGGGATCGTCGCCGCGCTCGAAGTCGCGGAGGTAGTCGGCGTGGTACCAGCCGACCTCGCCGGGGCGTTTCGGCTCGATGCTCATCTCCTCGGGCCGACCGGTGAACCCGCCGCCGCCGAAGTGGTCGAAGACACGGACGGCAATGCGGTTCTCCTCGCCGGGCTTGACCATCCGCGCGGGAATCAGGTAGCGGCGCTTCTTCGACCAGGCGGCGGGATCGGACTGGTCGATGCCGCCGACCAGCTGGCCGTTCCAGAAAGTGTCGTCGAAGTCGTCGAGCTGGCCGAGGGAAAGCTCGAGGTCGAGGCCCTGCCATTCCTCGGGGATGGTGACGGTCTTGCGGAAGACGGCCTCGCCGTCGGTGTCGGCCCAGGGGCCGCCGAACTTCTCCCACTCGCTGGGAAGTTGGACGGCCTGCCAGTCGTCGTCGGTGGCGGCGAGGACGGCGGCCTTGGCTTCCTTGGAGAAGACATTCTTGGGCTTGTTTTCGAAGGGGGCGGAGGGCAGGGCGACGATCTGCCGGGCGCGCCATTCCCCGGCGAGGGGGATGGCCATCAGGCGGTTGTCGGCCTTGAAGATGGCGGCGTCCTGCTGGAACGATGCGCCGAGGTTGGCGAGGAGTTGGGTGAGGACGCGGGTCTGGCGCCAGCGGGTGTAGCGCAGGTAGGTCTTTTCGTCGGCGTTGAGGGTGCGTGGATCGAACTGGGAAAGGACGGCGACGCCCTGGCCGACCTTGACGCGGGCCAGCATGCCGTCGGCGCCGATCTCGCCGCCAGCGGTGAAGACGTGTCCGGGATATGGGGCGCGGGCCCGCAGGTCGGAGACGCTCAGGCCAGCGCATTCCGGCCAGGCGGGGACGACCGTCGAGCCGAGGCAATCGGCCTTGGCCGCGAGCGTAATCCCGAGAGGGGCGGCGGTGTCCGTCCGGGCCAGGACCAGGGCCTTGCCGCCCGCTTCGAGGAAGCGGCGCAGGGCAGCCTCGTCGACCGCGGCCTGACCAAGGACCAGCACGGCATCGGAGGTGGCCGGGACGGTGCCGGATTCCTTATATTCAAGGCCCATGGAATCAAGGAGTTGCCGGTCGGATTCATTGCCCATCAGGAATGCGGCACGGCGCGGCTGGGGGGCGCGCGTGGCGGCATAGGCGATAAACTGCCGGGCGAGTTGGCGGGCGGCGGGATCGGCCTCGGCATGATCCTCGAAGTCGAGACCACAGAGGAAGACCATGCCCTTGCCGTAGTCCAGCTCCATCAGCGGGCTGTAGGCGAGATCCCATTCGCATTCGAGGATGGGTCGCCAGCCGGCATGGTGCGGCTTCTCGACGGAAAAGCTTGCGACGGCACCGCGTCCGCCCCAGCGCCAGCCATAGGGCGATCCCTTGGTGACATCCGGCACCTCGGGCTTGGGATCGACCAGGCGGCTCTCGCCGGTCCAGTCGCGGAGATCGTCGGCATCGAGGCCGGCGCAGACCGGATGATTGGCCGACACCGCAAAGACGCGGCGGGCCAGGTACTCGGCAACCCTGAGGCGCAACAACTTGCGGGCCCAGTCGGGGTTCTGCGCAAAGAGGATCAGGCGTCCGCCATCGCGCACATAAATCTCGAGGTCGAGGGGCAAGGCCTTGCCGTCGGACAGCGCCTTGCGGCCGACCGCCAGCAGGGCCGGGGCGGCACCCTTCTGTTCCAGCGTCGTGACTCGGCATCCGATCCGCTTCAGCATCGCCGATGTCTCGCCGGCGGGGTCGAAGACCGTCACGTTCACGCCGAGCGGAGCGAGCTGGTCCTGGCCCGCGGGCGGGGTTGCGAGATTCGCAACGGCGGGGGGAGGGGCCGGGGATGCCGTCGATTCCGGGGCCTGGGATTGAGTCCCGGCAGGGGTACGGGATTCCGTGCAGCCGGCCAGGGCGAGAGCGAGCAGGAGTGGAGCCAGGAAGAGCTTCATGGACAAATCTTTCCAACGTGTTGTTTGCAATGGTTCACCGGTCCAGGTCTGCCACCCCTCCAGGGTGGTGCTCCGTGGGGTGCATTTTACCTGGGGTGTCGCTTCGCTCAACCCCGGGCTAATATCTGTAACCCCTCCGGGGTATTCAAGGAACATGCCGTGTCGCCACCCTGCGGGGGCTATGTCGTCATTGTGTTGGTTTTCCACGGGCTTGCGCCCGTGGCTACGGATGTTCCATCCCCTGCGGGGATTCGATGCCACGTTGGGCGTCTGGTTGGTGTCGGACGACAGGGGCATGCAGCGGGGATTCAATGCCACGTGTGGGGTCAGCCTGGTGTTGGGCGACAGGGACATGTCGCAGGGATTCAGCCCTCGCAGAGGGCGGCATATGGGTAGCCACGGGCGTGAGCCCGTGGAAAAGGTTCCGCCCATATCCAGAGCCCCCGCAGGGTGGCGACACGGCCGTGACGGATTCGCGATGTATGCACGTCTGATCGCATCGTCCGAACGATGGATAGTTCCGGTGTTCATCAGTTTCCTC
>CAZBDL010000353.1:0-1745 GCA_964490525.1 uncultured Victivallales bacterium
CCGAAAGCGCGATCTCGGCGCGGTCTGCATGTTCTTCTTCAACTGCCCCGACGGCGCGGTCAACAGCCGTCCGTCCTGGGCCAACAACCACGCCCCGGGCATGGCCGCCCCCGCCGAGATCTGCCGGATGGACCCCGGCGACAACGGCCACTACAATCCCAAGACCAATCCCGGCTTCTGGTTCATGGAACTGCTCGACGCACGCTACGCCGGGCTCCAGTTCCTCCTCCTCAACACCTACGGCCCGGATCTCGAGGACGGCTCCTTCCGGCAGCTCCGCTCGGCCCTCGACCGGATCGAGGCCATGGGCCTGGACCGCCCCGTCCGGCTCGCCCTCTTCGACGACACCTGGAGCTGGGGCAAGCCCTGGTTCGGCACCTTCTGGGAGCAGCTCCCGGACATGGAGGACGAGGAGGCCTGTGCCAGGCTCCTCTTCGAGTCCAAGTGGCAGCCCTTCTTCACGCAGGTCCCGCGCCGGCACTGGTACCTCTTCCAGGGGCGCCCCGTGATCGCCTTCTACAATGGCGGCACCATCCGGAACAAGTACAACGCCGGGCCCGTCTTCCGGCGCATGAAGGAGATGTTCCGGGCGGAGTTCGGCGTCGAGCCCTTCCTGATGGTCGACGCCGCCTTCTGGCGGCCCGGGGTGGGCGACATCGCCGACCAGAAGTTCCAGTGGTACTCGCTTGGCCGGAGCGTCCCGGAAGCCAGCTTCACCCATCGCGGCGTCACCCTCACCCACGCGATGGTCCGCTGGGACGCGGTCTCCCGGGACAACGACCAGAAGGAGCGCGTCGCGGGCCCCCAGGACAAGCTGTTCAAGGACGACCGGCTGCTGGCCGAGCTCCTTGACGGCTCATGCGCATCCGACCTCCTGGTCATCGCCACCTGGAACGACCTCGGCGAGGGCACCGGCATCAACCGCTGCCATGACTACTACTGGGACGGCCAATGGCGCCGCCCCACCCACTTCATGGAGATGATCCGACGCTCCCAGGCTGGCCAACGCCTAGGCGCAGAACCGGAAACCACGGCCAGACGGCCGCAACCAACCAACCAGGAGACGGAACCATGAATCTCGGCACAGGAATCATGCGGATGCTCGCGGCGGCAGCAGTCCTGGCCATCTGCACCTGGAGCCACGTCCAGGCTCAGGAGGGCCCGCCCCCCCCGGAACGGCTCGAGGCATCGGGCGAATGGTTCGCCATGAAGCATAGTCCGGCCATCGAGGCGGGGAAGCCTTTCGATCTCGAGATCACCCTCAAGGACGTCGAGCCGGAGCTAACGCTCATTTGCGCCCTCCATTGGTCGATGGCCGATGGCGAATACGGTGACCTGCTCGCGATCGTCGGCCAGCAGAAGGGCCTCGAGAACGGCAAGACCTACACCTTCCAGATGATCCCGGATAGCCTGCCCAAGGTCGCAGCGACGGTCACCGTGGTCGTCCACACCAGTCCCACGGGCAACTGGAACGACCTGGTCAACCAGGGCAAGTCATCGCGGATTCCCGTGGCACGGCCAACCCCGTGAGGCATGTCCCCGGCGCCTCGGCCGACGGGCCGCCGCTGGCGCTGGCCCCGGCGCAAGGGAACCGACATCCCCGTGCCTTCCCCGTGCCCATGTCCCGCCTCGACTCCTTGCCGGACCATGGGGCAAGGCGAGAACAGCAGGGGGAGAATTCTCCCCGCATGGCGATATACTAATGGTCATTCAATCGTCTTGACGCCAGCCAAAACGCCCAACGC
>CAZBDL010000353.1:1845-4282 GCA_964490525.1 uncultured Victivallales bacterium
GGCGATATACTAATGGTCATTCAATCGTCTTGACGCCAGCCAAAACGCCCAACGCTCAACGCTCAACGCCCAACGCTCAAGGACAAGGGGGACAGGGCACCGCGCCTTGTCAGTGAAGCGATGGCGATGTCGACAACGAGGAAGGCGGGAAATCTCAACGACGGCGAAGGAGCATGGGCCATGGCGGAGGAACCTGGGGGGTTGCGCTCCCCGAACATCGTGGTCATCCTGGCGGATGACATGGGCTTCTCGGACATCGGCTGCTTCGGCGCCGAGATCCGCACCCCGCACCTTGATGCGCTGGCCAAGGCGGGCGTCCGCTTCACCCAGTTCTACAACTGCGCGCGCTGCTGCCCGACCCGCGCCAGCCTGCTCACCGGCCTGCATCCGCACCAGGCGGGCGTGGGGCACATGATCGACGACCACGGGATCGGCCCCGCCTACCAAGGGTATCTGCGGGAGGACTGCGTGACCCTCGGCGAGGTGCTGCGCCCCCGGGGCTACCGCACCTGCTACGCGGGGAAATGGCATGCCTCGCCGGGCCTGCCGCTCCTCGGCGACCCGGTGGCCGAGCCGGGAACCGCCCGCAACCCCTATCCGGTCTCGCGCGGCTTCGACCGCTTCTACGGCACGCTGGCCGGGGCGGGCGGCTACTTCTGGCCGCACGCCCTGATGCGCCAGGAACGGCGCATCGAGCCGGAGGGCGAGGGCTACTACTACACGGACGCGATCAGCCGCGAGGCCGCCCGCATGATCGACGAGGCCGCCGCCGAGGCCCGGCCCTTCCTCCTGCACGTCTGCTACACGGCCCCGCACTGGCCGCTCCAGGCCTGGCCGGAGGACATCGAACGCTATCGCGAAACCTACCGCCGGGGCTGGGACCATTTCCGCACAGCGCGCCACGAGCAGCTCCGAGGGCTGGGCATCCTCAACCCGAAATGGCCGATCTCCCCGCGCGACGATAACTCACGCGACTTCGACGCGGATGCCCCGGCCCGCCAAGAGTGGGAGGCCCTGCGCATGGCCGTCTACGCCGCCCAGGTCGAAAGCATGGACCGCGGCATCGGCGAGATCCTCGCCCGGCTCGAGACGCATGGCCTGGCGGACGACACCCTGGTGATCTTCCTGAGCGACAACGGGGGCTGCGCGGAATTCCTCAACGAGGACGGGCGCGAGAACGGCTGGCCCGGACGATACCGGTTCACGGCGCCTCCCGGCCAGGCCTGCACGGTCGGCAACATCGTCGGCCTCGAGCCCGGCCCGGCATCGACCTTCATGAGCTACGACCTGCCCTGGGCCAACACCTCGAACGCCCCCTTCCGCCTGTACAAGCACTGGGTGCACGAGGGCGGCATCGCCACCCCGATGGTCGCCCGCTGGCCGCGGCAGGCCCGGGCCGGCGGCATCGTCCATCGCCCCTGCCATGTCGTCGACATCATGGCCACCTGCGTCGACATCGCCGGCGCAACCTATCCGCAGACCTTCAACGGCAACGACATCCAGCCGATGGAAGGGGAGAGCCTGCGGCCCCTGCTGCGGGGCGATGAGCCGCCGCGCGCCCGGCCCCTCGCCTGGGAGCACGAAGGCAACGGCGCCCTGCGCGATGGCCCGTGGAAGCTGGTGCGGCGGCATGGCGGGCCATGGGAGCTGTACAACCTGGACGACGACCGCACCGAACTGGACGACCGGGCGGGGGGGGAAGCGGCCCGGCGCGACACGATGCTCCGCGCCTACCGCGACTGGGCACTGCGCTGCGGCGTCCGTGACTGGCCGCTGTCCAAGGCGCACTGACCGGCGTGATGCCGACCCCAGGAGCAGCGGCAGATGCCCCTCAGGCAACCTGCCCGGCAGACGGCGGCGGCGGGCCTTCCGCCATGCCGTCCTTGCCGCGGTTGATGTCGAGCCAGCGCCGGTGCGGCCACATCCACTGCTCCGGATAACGCGCCACCACCTTCTCGATCTCCGTGGTGTAGGCCTGGGCCAGCGCCTGCACGTCCGCCTCCTTGTCCCCGCTCGGCGTCCGCGTGATCGGATCGGAGACGATGAACTCGAAATGGAAGTCGTCGTCGACCCGCCGCGGCATCATGACAAAGATCGGAACTCCGGTCTTGAGATGGATCAGCGCGGGCGAGGCGTGGGTGCGCGCCGGATGCCCGAAGAAGCTCGTCACCACCCCCTCGGCCCGGCCGGCATGCTGGTCGGGAAGGATGGCGATCGAGCCGCCCTTCCTCAGCGCCTCGAGCAGCGGCCGGATCGCCCCCTTCTTGTCGCAGACCCCGTGGCCGTTGACGCTCCGGCGGCTGACGATGTACTCGCCGATCAGGGGATTGTCAAACGGGCGCATGACGCTGAGCAGGGGCAGCCCGGAGGCGAGGACATAGCCCGGACCTGCCATCTCCCAGTTGCCGAAGTGGGCGCAGATGAGGATCGCCTGCCG
>CAZBDL010000354.1:0-4261 GCA_964490525.1 uncultured Victivallales bacterium
AATTCCATGCCTTCGATTTTTTCGATAAAAGAAATCATGTCTCCGCCGATGTTGTGTCGGCGGCGATGCAGTCGAAGGCGATGTTGTGCTCACGGCGGTTCAGGGCGGTCTCGCCTCCCATCAGGGCGATGGCCTTGATCTTGGCGGCGATCCCGGGGGCGCGGCGCAGGGCGCAGGCGAGGTTCGTCAGCGGCGCGATGCAGGCGAGGATCACCTCACCTGGATGAGCCTCGACGGTGCGGATGATGAGGTCGACGGCATCCCCACCATCCGGGGCGTCGCGCGGATCCTCGGGCTCGGCGAAGCAGGCATGGTTCATCGTCGTCGCCAGGTCGCCCTGGCGCTCAAGCTCAGCCGCGGACATGGCGCGCAAGGGCAGCTGCATGCCGGCGGCAACCGGAATGTCGGATCGGCCCAAGTGGTGCAAGAGGCGCTTCACCAGCCGCGCCCGGCCCTCCGCGGGCTGCGTGACCGTGGTGATCGCCAGGATCTCCAACTCCGGCCGGAGCAGCGCAAAGTGCAGCGCCAGCAGGTCGTCGATGTCCTGCCCGGGATCGGTGTCGATCAGGACCTTCTGGGCCGGCATGGGGCGTGGCCTCTCTTCGCCAGGGACGCGACCGTGGCGGATCAGAACGGCAACTTGGCGAGGAACACCATGACGCGGTGGTCCCAGGACTCGGGAAATTGCTCGAGACGATGCACTTCCGCCGTGATCGCATCCAGTTCGCCGCGGTCCAGCCACAGCCCCTGGCAACGCGGACAGAAGTCCATGACGATGTCTGAAAAGGAGATGAAGTTGACGTGGACGAGCCGGGTGTCGGGGCAGAGCGGACAGGTCAGGCCGGTGACGCGGTCCGCCGCAAGCTGCTCCACCGAGCAGTATTCCAGGTCGCCCTCAACCGGATGGACCAGGGCGTTGAGCTCGCCCTTGTTGAGCCAGACGCCCCCACAGACGCCACAGGCATGGACATGGACACCGTCGACGTCCTCCTCGCGGAGGCGGGGATGGTCGGGGCATTTCGGACAGGTCGGCTCGGTCATGGCCGGTCTCCTCGGGAATTCCCATGGCATGGCGCAAGGCAACCATCGACCTGCGCCGGGATAAGGTGCGCCGTCCGCCCTGGAATGTCAACCCGATTGCATTTGAACGGCCGGCGGATAAGTTTCCGGGCTGAATCTCGACCGACCAACCCCCGGGGCCCGCCATGGAACCGTCCGCGCCGTCCAACTTCGTTGCCGACCTGATTGCCGAGGACAACCTCTCGGGCCGCTTCGGTGGCCGGGTGCATACGCGCTTTCCCCCGGAGCCAAACGGCTATTTGCACATCGGACACGCCAAGGCGATCTGCATCGACTTTGGCATGGCCGCCCGCTTCGGCGGCAAGTGCAACCTGCGGATGGACGACACCAACCCGTGCACCGAGGACGTCGAGTACGTCGATTCGATCCAGGCAGATGTGCGCTGGCTGGGCTTCGACTGGGCGGACCGGTTCTACTACGCGTCGGACTTCTTCCCGCAGATGCACGACTATGCGGTGCAGCTCATCCGCCAGGGCGACGCCTATGTCTGCGACCTCACCGCCGAAGAGGTTCGCGCCGGGCGAGGCACCCTCACCGAGCCGGGCCAGGAAAGCCCGTGGCGCCAGCGCGGCGTCGCCGAGAACCTCGACCTCTTTGCGCGCATGCGGGCGGGCGAGTTTTCGGACGGCGCGCGGACCCTGCGTGCCAAGATCGACATGGGCCACCCCAACCTTCTCCTGCGCGACCCGGTGATGTACCGCATCCTGCATGCCACGCACCACCGCACCGGCGATGCCTGGTGCATCTACCCGATGTACGACTGGGCGCACGGGCTCGAGGATTCGCTCGAAGGCGTGACCCATTCCATCTGCACCCTCGAGTTCGAGATCCATCGTCCGCTCTACGACTGGTTCCTCGACCGCCTCGGCATCCACCACCCCCGCCAGATTGAGTTCGCTCGACTGAACCTCGGCTACACCGTGATGAGCAAGCGCAAGCTCCTCCAGCTCGTCCGCGACGGCCGCGTCAACGGCTGGGACGACCCGCGCATGCCGACCCTCTGCGGCCTGCGCCGGCGCGGCTTCCCGCCCGCCGCCATCCGCCACTTCTGCGACCTCGTCGGCGTGACCAAGTTCAACAGCCTGACCGACATGGCCCTGCTGGAGCATTGCGTGCGCGAGGAGCTGAACGCCAGCGCCCCCCGCGCCATGGCCGTCCTCAACCCCCTCAAGGTGGTCATCGAGACCTATCCCGAGGATCAGGTCGAGGAACTGGAGGCGGTGAACAACCCCGAGGATCCCGCTGCCGGCAGCCGCCGCGTGCCCTTCTGCCGGGAGCTGTGGATCGAGCGCGACGACTTCATGGAGCATCCGCCCGCGAAGTTCTTCCGCCTGGCGCCGGGCCGCGAGGTGCGCCTACGCTACGGCTACCTCGTCACCTGCCGGGAGGCGGTGCGCGGACCGGACGGCGAAATTTGCGAACTGCGCTGCATCCACGACCCCGCCACCCGCGGCGGCAATGCGCCAGACGGACGCAAGGTCAAGGCCACCATCCACTGGGTGTCGGCGCGCCATGCGGTCGATGCCGAGGTGCGGCTCTACGACCGCCTGCTCAGCGTCGCCGACCCCGGCGCCGAGTCGCCCGACGCCGACTTCCGCGACTTCCTCAATCCCGGATCCCTGTCCGTGGTCCCCGGTGCCAAGGCCGAGCCCATGCTGGCCGACGCCAAGCCGGGCGAACGCTGGCAGTTCGAGCGCCTGGGCTATTTCTGCGCCGATCCCGACACCCGCCCCGGCAAGCCCGTCTTCAACCGCGTCGTCCCGCTCAAGGACACCTGGGCCAAGGTCGCGGCGCGCACTTGACGGCACCCGACGATCAACGCGGAAACCTGCCCTCGGGGCCGTCCCGCCTCTCCGACACAAGCGCCCGCCCCGAGGTATGCCGGTTTCGCCGAAACCGGCACGGCCCCCGACGGCGCCTCGCACCCGCCCTGCCGACACCCCAAGGCGCTTTCGGAAAGCGCCGGACCGGGCGGGGACATCGTCAGGAAGCGCTCGGCTCGATGCGCTCGAGGGCCATGCCGCGCGAGCCTTTGAGATAGACCAGGGTGCCGTCGTCCTGCCCCGTCGCAAGCTGCCCGTTCAGCCAGGAGGCGGCAGCGGCGGCATCGGGAAAGGCGTGCCGGCGCGGATCGGCGGCAGCTTCGCCGACGGCCGCCGTCATCGCCGGGCCAATGGCGAGGATCTCGGCGACAGGCAGCAGGCGGCGGGCCGTCTCCAGGGTGGCGCGATGCGCCGCCGCCCCGCCCGGGCCCAGCTCCAGCATGTCGCCCAGGCATAGGAAACAGCGTCCGACGCCGGCCGCCCGGGTCGCCTCGCCCAGCCACGCCAGGCCGGCAGCCACACTGTCGGGATTCGCGTTGTAGGCATCGTTCACCCAGGTCGTCCCGCCCAAGCGTCGGATGCGCATGAGCATGCCCGGCAAACGACATCCCGCCAAGCCCGCGACAATCGCCTCCGGCGACATGCCGAGGGCGGTGGCGGCGAGGGCGGCAGCGGCGGCATTGCGGGCCTGGTGACACCCGGGCACGCCCCATTCAACCTCATGGCACGGGCCGCCGCGCCACGACAGGCGCATCCGCGCCCCGGCCAGCGTGCCACCCAGATACACGACACGCAGATCGGCCGCCTCGTCCTCGCCAAAGCGCAACAGGCGGGCATGGCCCGCCGCCTTGGCAAGGGTTGCCATGCCATGGCCGTCGGACGGGATCACGGCCACGCCGCCAGCCTTGAGCCGCGAGAAGATCGCCGACTTCTCCCGGGCCACGCCGTCGAGGTCGCCCAGGAACTCCAGGTGGGCGCTGCCGATGCCGACGATGATCGCCAGGTCCGGCTCGGCGATGCGGCTGAGCACCGCCATCTCGCCGTGGTGGTTGGTGCCCATTTCGATGATCGCCAGACGGTGTGATTCGTTCAGCCGCAGCAGGTTCTGTGGCACACCGACATGGTTGTTGGTGTTGCCCTCGGTAGCGAGGACGGCGCCCGGCCCGTGCACCGCCCCCAGCACTGCGCGCAGGATCTCCTTCGTGCTCGTCTTGCCGCTGCTGCCGGTAAGCGTCACCACCGTCAGACGATCCCCCAGGCGGCGCCGGTGCGCCGTCGCCATGGCTTGGTAGGCGGCCAGCGTGTCGGCCACGGCCAGCACCGACACCCCGGACGGCAAGGCCAGCCCGTTGGACACC
>CAZBDL010000355.1:0-4249 GCA_964490525.1 uncultured Victivallales bacterium
GTGATCGCGGCTGTGGACGTGTGCGTGCTGGGGGGAAGTTGCACGGGGGTGTTTGCGGCGGTGCGGGCGGCGCGGCTGGGGGCGTCGGTGGCGATCGTCGAGAAGACCAATGCGTTTGGCGGCACGGCCACGCACGGGCTGGTGAACATCTGGCACTCGATCCACGACACGGTCGGGGAGCGTCAGATCATCGGTGGGCTGTCGGTCGAGGTCGTCGAGCGGCTGGAGCGCCGCGGCGCGGCCCAGCGGCATCTGGGCAGTCCGCATCGCTGGTGCGACTTCAACAGCGCCGAACTGATGCTGGAGCTGGATGCGCTCGTCGTCGAACATGGCATCCGCCCCTTCCTGCACACGTTCTACTGCGCGCCGCTGGCCGATGCGGACGGACGGGTCGAGGCGATCCTGGTGGAAAACAAGAATGGCCGCGGGGCGATCCGCGCCGCCGTGTTCATCGACGCCACCGGCGACGGCGACCTGGCCGCCCACCTCGGCCTGCCGTTCACGGTCGGCGAGCACCTGCAGCCGCCAACGGTCTGCGCCCACATCCGGAATTTCCGGCGGAAAGGATTTGACTTCAAGGCCTTATACCGCGCCCATCGCGAGGCGTTCGGGCTGGTCCAGGACTCCGGCTGGAGCGGGGACATTCCCGGCCTGCCCGACACGTCGCTCTTCGCCGAGACCCATGTCTTCGGGGCCAACTGCGCCGATGCCGACCAGTTGACCGCCGCCGAGATCGAGGGACGCCGTCAGCTTCGGGCGTGCATGGAGATGATTCGCCGGCACGGCCCGCCAGGGGCCGCCGGGGACCTTGCCCTCCACGCCGTGGCCACCAGCATCGGCATTCGCGAGACCCGCCGCTTCACCGCCGAATACCGGCTCACCGAGGACGACGTCCTGTGGGGCCGCGACTTTCCCGACACGGTTGCGCGTGGCAGCTACCGGGTCGACGTCCACCATCCGCGCGGCGGCGGCTTCCTCTTCAAGTATCTTGACGGCACCATGGACGAGATCACGGCGGCCGGCTCGACCCCGGGACGTTGGCGCGACCCTGTCGACCGCGATCCGACCTGCTACCACGTTCCCTACCGGATCATGGTGAGCCGGACGCTGCCGAATGTCATCCTGGCCGGGCGCATGGTCGCGGCCGACATCGGGGCGTTCGGTGCGTTGCGCGTCATGATCAACCTGAACCAGCTCGGCGAAGCGGCCGGGGTCGCCGCCGTCCTCGCCCTCCGCAGCGGCCAGCCGGTGGCGGCGGTGCCCGCCGGCGAACTTCGCACGGCGTTGATCCAGGGGGGATCCGTGCTCGGCTAATCGGCGATGATGAACTTCCGGTAGCGGTGAAAGAGGAAGGCGGCGACCGGGGGCAGGGCGCAGCCGAGCAGGAACACCACGACGATCGGGGTGATTCCGCAATGGAAGTAGTCGCGGGCAAGGATGGCGAAGTCGTTGGGATTGCCGCCGGTGGTGAGCGCCTCCTCGTACATGATCCGCTCGACCGGATCGGTCAGCAGCTTCCACGCGAAGAGGGCGGCATTGAGCGACATGAACGTCCCGAGCATGGCATAGGCCGGGCGTTCGGTGTCGTTCACGATCGAGCTGCCGCTGAGCGCGCGGTAGAAGCAGATCCCGGCAAAGGCCAGCTCCGTGCCGTGCCCCATCCACAGGATCAGGATCCGGTGGATCGGGGTCAGGGCGGCAAGCGTGTAGGCCGCCACCAGGCACCCCAGGATGACCATGGCCGCGCGCCGCTTCCGGTTCACCCACAGCACCCAGCCGAAGCCGAGGTAGACGGCCAGGTTGAGCAGCACCAGCCGGTGGTCCAGATCCATGAGCGCCACCCCGCCCCCATACGTGAAGTTGAACGCGGGGATGGAGAAGTAGCCAAACAGCAAGGCGAGCAGGGAGTGCCCAATCTCATGGATCAGGATGGACACGTAGGAGAGGATGAAGCGGGTCCAGGTGAACGAACAGGTCAGCACCCCCAGCACAGCCCCGATGGCCAGGGACATCCAGGCCTCCCGGTCGGGCCACTGGCATTCGGGCGCATCGTTGGGCCAGTCCTCGTCCGGCGCATGGCTTTCGGACGGGTTTCCCTTATGCGTCATAGCTTCCTCAGGAAGGAGTCGATGCTGTCGCACCAATCGTGCATGGCCGCCGTATGATCGACCGGTCATGAGCGGTTTGCCGCCGGTGGTGCCGCCGCCACCACCATCGCTAAGATAGGCGAGCAATCGTGCAATTCAACGCTGCCGTCATGATCATTGGCTCGCAAGGCCTGCGGCACATCGGGGCTGCGGCCAGGCTTGGCGCGGGCTTTGCTTGGGGCGTGCATTTTCAGGTTCAGGGCACATGGCATGGCATGCCGGCGGCGGCTATAGTTTGCCTTGACTCATCATGGAGGCAGGCGGCCGACAACCACGGGGACGAGACCATGGCGATCCGGGAAGGCAGGTTCAAGGGCGGACGGGCCGCGGGGGTGCCCGAGTTCACGGCGTCGATCGGGTTCGACCGCCGGCTGTACCGGCACGACATCGCCGGGAGCAAGGCGCATGCGACGATGCTGGCGGAGTGCGGGATCATTCCGGTGGCGACGGCGAAGCGGATCGTGGCCGGGCTGGCGAAGATCGAGCGGCGCATCGCGGCGGGGGACTTTGCCTTCACGGTGGAGCTTGAGGACATCCACATGCACGTTGAGCACGCCTTGATTGCGGCGCTCGGCGACGAGGGGGCGCGCCTGCACACGGCGCGCAGCCGGAACGACCAGATCGCGCTCGACATCCGGTTGTGGCTGCGCGAGGAGATCGACGCGGTCGACACGGGGATCCGGGCGCTGCAGCGGGCGCTGGTGGCGCAGGGAGCGGCGAACGCCGCAACCATCCTGCCGGGCTTCACCCACCTCCAGCATGCGCAGCCGGTGCTGCTGGCCCATCACCTGCTGGCCTATGTCGAGATGGCCGAGCGTGACCGCGAGCGCCTGGCGGACTGCCGCAAGCGCGTCAACGTCATGCCGCTGGGGGCGGGCGCGCTGGCCGGCACGACCCTGCCGATCAACCGTGAACGCGTGGCGGAACTCCTTGGTTTTCAGAAGGTTGCGCAGAACAGTATGGACGCTGTGGCGGACCGCGACTTCGTCTGCGAGGCCTTGGCGGCGCTGTCGATCCTGATGATGCACGTCTCGCGCCTGGGCGAGGACCTCATCCTCTGGTGCACCCCGGAGTTCGGCTTCGCCGAGCCGGGCGACGACTACTGCACGGGCTCGAGCCTGATGCCGCAGAAGAAGAACCCGGACCTGGTCGAGCTGTGCCGGGGCAAGACGGCGCGGGTCTACGGTTCCCTGATGACCCTGCTCAGCCTGTGCAAGAATCTGCCGCTGACCTACAACAGCGACCTGCAGGAGGACAAGGAGCCGCTGTTCGACGCGGTCGACACGGCGAAGGCCGTCCTTGGCGTCCTCCCCGGTCTGGTCGCCTCGCTGCGCTTCCATCCCGAGCGGATGCGCGCCGCTGCCGCTGACCCCGGCCTGATGGCCACCGACCTTGCCGAGGAGCTGGTGCGCGGCGGCATGCCCTTCCGCGTCGCCCACCAGCGCGTCGGCGCCCTCGTGCGCCATGGCCGGGAGACGGGCCGTAGCCTGGACAGCTTCAGCCTCAAGGAGATGCGGAAGGTCATTCCCGAGGCGACCGTCGCCTGCACGCGCCTCTTCTCCCCGGAAAGCAGCGTCGCCGGCCGCGAACGGACCGGCGGCACCGGCCCGCAGCAGGTCAAGCGTCAGCTCGCCGCCTGGAGGAAGCGCCTGGCCAGGTGAGAGTCCTCCCGTGCGAGGACCGCGTGAACGCGGGACTCCGAACGGGCGCTGGACGCGTGCGGAGTTCCGCCTTCAGGCGGCGCAAGTTGTCGGGCATGACATGGGAGAGGACCGCGTGAACGCAGGACTCCGAACGGGCGCTGGACGCGTACGGAGTTCCGCCTTCAGGCGGCATTTAGACAAGGGGGTATCATGTATAAATGGCGATACATGAACGATGTTCAACGCAAAGAAGTGCTTGATCACCGACAGCAACAGGGGTTGCCTTGGCATCGCTTGCCACATCGTGAAGGAGAATGTGACCGATACCATCTCTCTGCCGCTTGCTACGAGCATTGTCCACTCATCGGTCATTCTCCTGCGCGCATGGCAGCCTTTGAGCAAACCCTTCTCTCTTCCATCTCCGATGTTGGCAAGGCAATGGCGTGGTGCATTCTCCCC
>CAZBDL010000356.1:0-4243 GCA_964490525.1 uncultured Victivallales bacterium
GGCCCCCTGGCGGCCCGGGGCGACGATGGTCCGCGTGCAGTTCCCTCCCCGGCGCATGACCGCCAGGTCGATTTCCGCGCGCAGCCGGTCGGCCGTGAGGATGGCCCCGCCCCAGGTGAGGATGCCGTTCCGTCCGATCCGCGAATCGCGCAGCACCTCACGGGCCCGAGCCAGGCCGGCCGCGGCGATGCGCACCCCGGTGCGGAGATGCGCCAGCTCGCTGGCCGTCTTGCGGCGGCGTCCGGGAAAGAAGGGCTCCGCCACATGGGGCACCAGGCCGCCCGCCTGGAGCTGGTGGGCCAGACCCAGGGGAAAGTCGGCCGGCACCTCCCAGCGGTCGCGGCGGAATTTCCGGGCGGCGGCCAGGATCAGCGCCGCCGTGGTTGGCCGGGTGGCCGGGTTGAGCCCCAGCGCCACGGCCGCCTCCTCGCGCGACAGCACCCGGATCCCGGGATGCGCACCCTGACGGGCACGCCCGATCTCCAGCGTCGACACGACCAGCCAGCGCTCCCGCCCAAGATCCATCCAGAGAAACGGATCCGGGGCGCTGAAGCCGGTCGCGTAGATCAAGTCGGCGCAGGTCTCGCCGGTGGCCCAGATCAGCCGGGCCGGGGTCTTGGACGAGGTGGACATGACAACATCCCTGGCGGAACGTTCAACGCTCAACGCCCAACATTCAACGGGGGCGAACCAAGATAGGTCCATGGACAGTGAATTCAAGCGGGTGTAGATTCCGGCGCATGTCCGACACAACCCAATGGCACAAAGACAAGGCCCTGGGAACGCCGAGCCCCAGCTCGGCATGGCGACCTGAACAGTTCCTCGCCTGGTCTTTGTTGCCGTGACCGGCACAACCGAGAGGAGGCGGCCATGGCCCGTTTGCGTGAGCTGGTGGATTGGCTGGACGACCGCCTGGCGCTGGCGGCGATTCCCGGGGACGACTCGAACAACGGCCTGCAGGTGGAGTCCGGCGAGGGGGTCCGCAAGGCGGTCTTCGGGGTCGATGCCACCCAGGCGCTGATCGACCGCGCGACCGAGACTGGAGCGGACTTCATCTTCGTCCATCATGGCCTGAGCTGGGGAGGCGGCTTCCGCCGTCTCCAGGGCCTCGATGCGCGCCGGGTCGGCGCCCTCTTTCGGGCGGGGATTTCCCTGTACGCAGCGCATCTGCCGCTCGACGCTCACCCGGAGGTCGGCCACAACGCCTGCCTCGCCCGGCTGCTCGGACTCGCCAACACCCGCCGTTTCGCCCGCTACCATGGCGCGGATATCGGCGTCGCCGGACGGCTCTCCCCGCCGCGCCGGGCCGGCGACCTGGCGCGGGCGCTGGCCGACGGCATCGGGGGCGAACAGACCGTCTACGGCGACCCCGCCCGCGAACTTCGCACCGTCGGCGTGATCTCCGGCGGGGCGGGATGGGAGGGCATCCTGGCCGCCGCCGCCGAAGACCTCGATTGCCTGGTCACCGGCGAGGTCACCCACACCGCCTACCATGCCGTCGCCGAAACCGGGCTGACGGTCATCGCCGCCGGGCACTACGCCAGCGAGACGCCGGGGATCCATGCGGTCATGGCCGAGGTGGCGGCGCGGTTCGGCATCCAGACGGAGTTCATTGATCTGCCAACCGGCCTGTGACGGTGCGTGCCCTCGACCAGCGCCTGCACCAGCTGGCCCTGCGCCCGGAAGTGCCGATGGCGGACATCCGCCTCCGCCTGGGCGCCCGCCAGGACCGGCCCATGGACGAGGCCGCCGCCGAGCGCCTCCTGGCCCGCACCGTGACGCGCGGGCTCTCCCTGTGCCGGAGCCGGGGCGTGTGGCGGGCCGTGGCGGTGACGGCACACCGTTCCGATGGCGTGACCTTTGCCGACGGCAGCGAACTGCGTGGCGGCCTGGTGGCGCGCCTGCTTCACGGGTGCGTCGGGGTCCTGGCCATGGCGGCCACCGTTGGCCCGGAGATTGTCGCAGCCATGGCCCAGGACATGGCCGACGGCCATGCCGCCGAGGCGGTCATCCTCGACGCGGTCGGCTCGGAGATGGCCGATGCCGCCGTCGTCGCCATCCAGGCGCGCCAGGCCCGGGAGCTGCCCCTGGCGGGCTACACCCTGACCCGCCGCCGCATCAGCCCCGGATTCGCCGATTTCGACCTTGGCCAGCAAGCGTGGTTTCACCGGACCCTGGAGCTGGCGCGGCTGGGCCTGTCCCTGACCGAGGCCTGCCAATTGGTCCCGGAAAAGAGCGTCACCGCCATCGTCGGGATCCGCGTCGCCGCCCCCGATCATCACCAAAAGGAGAGCCACCCATGCCTGCCTTGTCCCACGCATTCCGGTCATGCCGCGACGGCGGCGCAGAAGGCCAGGGCGGTACGTGTCGGCGACAAGGGCCTGGCGTGACCGGGCCAGGCGGCAAGCGGGCCCTGGTCCGTCATCGCGACCAGACCCCGTCGGTGGCGTGTCCCTATGGCGAGGCCTGCCGGATCGTCACCGGCGGCGATGGCGGCGTGGCCAACGTCCATGTCATCACCGTGACCGAAGGCGGCCTGCATGTGCACCGCCAATATGACGAGGTCTACTATGTCCTGTCCGGCACGGGGACGGTGACGATCGCGGACGAAGAACATCCCCTGCGTCCCGGGACGGTGGTGGTGCTGCCGGCGGGAACAGCCCATGCCTTACGGGCGGCGCCGGGAACCCGGCTGGAATTCGTCATCTTCGGGACGCCCCCGATGTCCATCGACGACCCCCGGGCCCGTCCGGAGCGGCCGTCGGCAGCTAAGGCAAGCTCCGCGACGGGGCGGTAGGATCCGGTCAATCCGACGTGACCTGGTCGGCGAGCTTGGCCTCGAGCTTGGCGAGGCGCTCCTGGAGCTGACGGACCTTCTTCGGCAGGATGAGGCGCTCGACGAACTCGCGTTGGGGCTCGGCGGGGGTGCCGATGACGGTGCCGCCCGGGGGCACGCTCTTGACCACGCCGGAGGTGCCACCGACCCGGGCGCCGTCGCCCAGGGTGATGTGGCCGTTGATGCCGGCCTGGGCGGCGACGATCACGCCGCGCCCGATCACCGTGCTGCCGGCGATGCCGCACTGCCCGATGAGCAGCGAGCATTCCCCGACCGTCACGTTGTGGGCAATATGCACCAGGTTGTCCAGCTTCACGCCCCGCTTCAGCCAGGTCTTGCCGAAGCGCGCCCGGTCGATGGTGCAGTTGGCGCCGATCTCGACGTCGTCCTCGATCACCACGATGCCGACCTGCGGGATCTTCATCAGGCCGCCGCGCCCGTCCGGGGCGAAGCCGAAGCCGTCGCTGCCGATGACCGCGCCGGCATGGACGATCACCCGGCTGCCGATGCGGCAGCGCTCGCGGACGGAGACATTGGCATGGAGGATGGTCTGGGCGCCGACCACGGTGTCCTGGCCGAGGTGGCAGCCGGGGCTGATGATGGTTCCCGCGCCGACCACGGCGCGCTCGTCAACCACCGCGCATGGCCCGATGCTGGCACCCTCGCCGATGGTCGCGCTGGCGGCCACCACGGCGGCAGGATGGATGCCCGGCGGATAGGCGGGCGGGGGCGGGGCGAAGACGGCGATCGCCTGCGAGAAGGCGAGGGTCGGGTTGGCGCAGGCGACGAAGGTCTGTCCGGGCCGGGGCTTGCCGTCGAAGTCCTTCTCGACCAGGACAATGCCCGCCTTGCTCGTCGCCAGGTGCCCGGCGTACTTGCGGTTGCCGAGGAAGGAGACGTCGTGCTCGCCGGCCTCGTCCAGCGCCGCGACGCCGGTGATCAGGGCATCCGGGTTCCCGGTCACGGTGCCGCCGACCTGGGTGGCCAGCGCCTGGGCGGTGATCGTCTTCTCGTCGGCCATCGGGTCTTCTCCCAATCCAAGGGTGGAGGAAGGCGGCAGGGACGGGCCCGGGACGTCCTGTGGTCTTCGGCGCGCCGGGGCAAAAAAATGGAGCGAGCGATGGGATTCGAACCCACGACATTCACGTTGGCAACGTGAAGCTCTACCACTGAGCTACGCTCGCCCGTTTGGCAGCGCATACATTAGCCCGTCCGGCGCACAATGCAAGAGGGGAACGGGTTGAGATTTGGAGCTTAGGATTTTGGGATTTAGGATTTCCCCGCCGCCGGCAGGGCCTGGAGTTTGGCAGAAGTCGGTGTATTTGATCGCGCCGTGATGTGCATCGCCTCGAGGGCGCGATCTTGTATGTTTGCCGATGTATTCTCCGGCCGTTTTCCCGGCCTCTG
>CAZBDL010000357.1:0-4223 GCA_964490525.1 uncultured Victivallales bacterium
GCTGAAGCCGCCACTACCAACGAGCCACGTCCTCGCCAGCAACCTTGCGCGGGCAAAGTGGCTCCACCACACAAGACTGACCCCCTACGATCCAACCGTAGCCATGGCTGGACATGACGTCGGGCCGGGCTATATTCCGGCTCGGCCTATCACAACATCAGACCATGCCAGAAAGGGACATACCATGGCGACGATGATCAACACCCCGTCGGTGAAGCTGGGCGTCGTGGGCGTTTCGCGGGACTGCTTTCCGATCGCGCTCACGGAGCGGCGCCTGACCGCCCTGATGGCGGCCCTGAAGAAGGCGAAGGTGGCGGCGGTGCGCGCGCCGGTGATCATCGAGACCGAGGCCCATGCCCTGACGGCGGTCGACGAGCTGCTGGCGGCGGGCTGCAACGCGGCGGTGATCTACCTGGGCAACTTCGGGCCAGAGGGGCCGACGACGATCTTCGCGCAGAACTTCCCCGGACCGGTGATGGCCTGCGCGGCCGCCGAAGAGAACCGGGCGGTGCTGGCATCCGACCGCGGGGACGCCCTCTGCGGCCTGCTGAACTGCTCCTACAACCTCAACCTGCGGCGCCTTCCCGCGCACATCCCGGAATATCCGGTGGGCACGCCGGAGGAGCTGGTCGGGGAGATCGCCGACTTCGTCGCCGTCGCCCGGGTGGTCATCGGCGTGCAGAACCTGAAGATCTTCGCCTTCGGGCCGCGCCCCCATGACTTCCTCGCCTGCAACGCCCCGATCCAGCCGCTCTTCGACCTCGGGGTCGAGGTCATGGAGAACTCCGAGCTCGACCTGCTGCAGTGCTACCGCAAGGCGGCCGCGAAGACCAAGGAGATCAAGGCGGTCGAGCGCGACATGGCCAAGGAGCTGGGCAAGGGCAACGCCTATCCCGGCCTGCTTCCCAAGCTCGCCCAGTTCGAGGTCGCCCTGATGGACTTCCACGCGGCCAACCTCGGCGCCAGCGCCTTCGGCGTCTTCGCCGACAAGTGCTGGCCCGCCTTCGAGGCGGAGTTCGGCTTCGTCCCCTGCTACGTCAACAGCCGCCTCGCGGGGCGCGGCATCCCGGTCGCCTGCGAGGTTGACATGTACGGCGCCCTCAGCGAGTACATGGTTCAGCTCGCCTCCCTCACTCCGGCCACCCTGCTCGATATCAACAACTCCGTGCCGGCGGAGATGGTCAAGCGCGGCACCGACCTGCACGGCGCCAGCGTCCGCGACCTCTTCATGGGATTCCACTGCGGCAACACCTGCTCCGAGTGCATGGAGAGCTGCAGCATGAAGTACCAGCTGATCATGAACCGCCTGATGGAAGGCGGCAAGAAGCCGGACATCACCCGCGGCACCCTCGAGGGGCAGCTCAAGGCGGGGCCGACGACCATGTTCCGCCTGCAGTCGAACTCCGACAGCGAGCTGCGCTGCTACCTGGCCGAGGGGCACATCCTGAACCTCGACCCCTGCTCCTTCGGCGGCATCGGCGTCATCGCCATCCCCAACTTCGCCCGCTTCTACCGGCACGTGCTCATCGGCCAGCACTTCCCGCACCACGGCGCCTTCGGCTTCCGCCATGTCGCCAAGATCCTCTTCGACGCCACCCGCCTTCTCGGCGTCGAGGAGATCGGCGTGCCGCGCCCGGCCATCTCCCTCTACCCCGGAGAGAACCCCTTCGCCGTCTGACCGGCGCGCGCCGGGCCACTCATTCGGCCAGGGCCTGGTGGGCTTCCTTGAGCTGCCGCCGGATGGGAATCTTCTGGGGACACTTGCGTTCGCAGACGCCGCATTCGCTGCAGGCGTCGGCGCGCCGGGTGGCCTTGTTCTGGCCCTTGCCGATCCAGCCATAGCGGCGGCGGGCGGACTGCCACAGGCCGTAGACCCGGCCGGTGTTGAAGATCTCGAACACCGTGGGGATGGGGATGCCCTGCGGGCACGGCAGGCAATACCCGCAGCCGGTGCAATACAACTCCGCCATCTTTCCCAGACGCGCAAGATGCGCGTCCAGGGCGGCATGCTCAACTTCGCCCAAGGGCTGCGGGTCGGCGCAGATGCGCAGGTTTTCCACGACCTGATCCATGGTGCTCATGCCGGAGAGGGCAACATGGACATGGGGATTGGCCAGGACAAAGCGCATGGCCAGTTCGGGAACGCGCGGCACGCCGGGGACGGCCGTCCGCAACGCCTCGCCGGGCTCCTCGAGGCGACCGCCGCCGACCGGCCCCATGACCACCACCCCCATGCCCTGGGCATGCGCATGGGCGATGCCCTCCGCGAGGCTGCGGTCGAGCAGGTTGTACTGCACGGTCACCGACGCGAAGAAGCCGGTATCGACGATCCGCATCAGCGCCGCGTTATCGTCGTGGAACGAGGTGCAGATGTGCTTGATCATCCCCTGGTCGCGGGCCTTGACCAGCCACGTGCCGATGCGCGGCTCGATGGCCTCGACATAGGTTTGCCAGTTGATGCCGTGGGTGTGGTAGAGGTCGATCGCCTCGACCTGCAGGCGTTCGAGGCTGTTTTCGAGGTTCGTCCACCAGGCCTTCTCGTCTGCCCCGAAATCGGGGTTCTTGGTGGAGACGACAACCTTGTCGCGCCAGCCCTTGAGGGCCTCGCCGACCACCCGCTGGCTGTCCTCGTCGCAATAGCCGACCGCCGTGTCGATGTAGTTCAGGCCGGCCGCGAAGGCGCGGTGGATCATCGGCAGGGCCAGGTCGCGGTCGATCCGCCGCCGTCCCGGCTCGCCCCCGGGCAGCATCGGCAACCGCATCGCCCCGAAACCCAGACGCGAAACCCGCAAACCCGTCCGTCCCAAGGTGACATACTGCATGGAAGCTCTCCGTTGGATTGGCCTGCCGGAAATCGAACGCAAGCCGCCACTTGCCCTTCATTTCAGACGGATAGTGCGTCACCGTGGTCATGTCAACTCCCGGCATCGGCCATCAGCCTACCGATCCTCGGGGACGCGCAGGCACCCGGCCCCGCCGCGCCAGCGATTTCCGGCCTTCGCCTTGCCTGTCGGCCTATGGGCTCCAGGCGCTTACCTCTGCGGCATCCCGTCACCCGGCCTGCCCGAGGGCGCTCACATCAACCGCTGGACCTGGCGCTCGGCAAGGCGCTGAAGGTCGGCGGGGGAGATCTCCTGGTAACCGCAGGGCTCCATGGAGCAGGCGGCACGGCCGCCGGAGAGCTTTGGGAGGGCCTTGCTGAAGCCAAACATCTCGGCCAGGGGAACCTCGGCAGTGAGGTGGCGGACATTGGGCAGGGTGGCGATGCCGTGGATGACGGCGCGGCGCGCCTGGAGGTAGCCGGTGATCTCGCCGAGGGTGTTCTCCGGGGCGAGGATGTCGACCCGCACGAGGGGCTCGAGAATGGCGGTGCCGCGGCGGATGGCGGCGGCGACCGCGTCAAGCACGGCGGCGGCGACCGCGTTCTCGTTGGTATGCTCGGCATCGCCGGCGATGCGGGTGATGGCGGCGCGGATGTAGATCAGCGGATAGCCCCAGTTGCCGCCGGTGCGCAGGCCGTTCTCGAGGGCCTGTCCGGCGGCGGCCAGCCAAGGGGCCGAATGCTGGGCACGCCCCAAGCGGAGGCTCACCTCGAGGCCCGCCTCCAGGCGGGGCACGGGGGTCAGCTCGACCTCGACCTCGGCGGACAGCTCCTGCTCGCCGATGGTGCGGCGGAAGGCGCCGGTCACGGTGCAGGCGGCGCGCAGGGTCTCACGGAAGGCGACCTGGGGAACGCCGAAGCGAGCCTCTATGCGGAACTCGTCACGGATACGGTGCCCCTTGATTTCGAGGTGAAGCTCGCCCATGCCGGAGAGAAGACGTTGCCCGGTGGCCTCGTTGCGCGACAGGCGCAGGGTGGGATCCTCGCGGCAGAGCAGGGCCAGGCAGGCGTCAAGCCGGTCGCGGTCGCTGGTGGACTTCGGCTCGACGGCAATGCTGATGACCGGCTCGGGAAAGGCGATCTTCTCGAACTGGACCGGGCGGTTGACCGCGCAGAGGGTGTCGCCGGTGGTGGTGTCGGCGGGGCCGATGACGGCGACGATGTCGCCGGGGCCTACCTCGTCAACCGGCTCGACGTTCTTGGCATAGAGGCGGAGCAGGCGCTTGACGCGGACGCGCTCGCGGGTGCGGGCATTGAGCAACGTGTCGCCGACCCGTAGCCGCCCGGAGTAGGTGCGCAGGTGGAGCAGGTCGGCGCTGTCGCCAGCGACGACCTTGAAGAC
>CAZBDL010000358.1:0-4222 GCA_964490525.1 uncultured Victivallales bacterium
CGAGGTCGTCGGCGCCGCCGACTTCGGGCAGGATCACTACGGGAGGGGTGCCGGGACGGCGGGCGTGGCGTCTCAGGTCGCGGAGCTGGCGGTCGAGGGCGGCGAAGTCGGTCGGCCGCCAGCCCCCGATCCAACTGCGGTGATGCCGGGGGAGGGTGCCGAAGCGGTGGCGGAAGTCCTCGTCGTGGCGGTCGGCGCCGGCTTCGTCGATCCACCAGGAGAGGTAGAAGACGAAGATGTCGACCCGGTCGCGGAAGGCCTCGTAGAGGTCGACGAGGCGATCGGCGTTGCCTGCGGAGATGGTGGTCAGGGACGCGATCAGGGGCAGGGTGCGTCGATGCCGGCAGCGTGCTTCGCGGACGGCGGCCAGGGCGGCGCCGATGTCCGTAAAGTTGTCGCCGTGGCCGGTGGCCGGACGCAGGCGGTTGTGGACGGTGGCGTCGGGCCCGTCGATCGAGATCTGGAGCAGGTAGAGGGGGGCGGCGGTCAGGGCGGTGGCGGCCTGGGCGACACCGGTGCCGTTGGTGGCGATGGCCACGGGGAGGCGCAGGCGGGCGCAGGACTCGACCAGCCCGACGATCCCCGGGTAGAGCATGGGCTCGCCGCCCCAGAAGTAGATGGCGGGACGGTGGCCGTCGCGGACCAGTTCGGCGATGGCCTCGGCGTGGCGGGAGGCTGGGATCTCGTTGCGGCGCAAGGTGCGCAGGTCGCGGCCATGGAGGTAGCCGCGCTCGCCCCATTGTCCGCAGGTGGCGCAGCGCAGGTTGCACCGGTCGGTGAGGCGGATGCTGAGCTGGCGGATCGCGCCGCCCTGTCCCGTCCGCGTCCGCCATGGCCGCAGCGCGAAGAGCCGCTTGTCCGCCTGGATCCGGGCGAGGGGCAGCCAGACCCAGGGATGCGGGGCCATCCGTCCTGCCAGGCGCAGGAGGGTCAGGGGGTTGATGGCGCTGTGACGCATGATGATGGCCGAGAAGGCGTGGCGGGGAAAAGGGCGAGGGCGATGCCGGTGAACCAGCAGACCGGCGGGAAGAGGAGGCTGTCGTAGGCCAGGGCGTGGAGGAGGCAGGCGGCGAGCATGACGAGGATGGCGGCCGGGGAAAATCCGGCGGGATCATGGGCTGCCGGGCGGTTTTGCCAAAGGCGTCGTCCGGCCAAGGCCAGGACCAGCACGGTGAGCAGGGCGAAGGGCAGGCCCATGCCGACGGCCAGGGTCAGGAAGATGTTCTCCGAGGTCACCCAGTGCTCGACCCCGTAGGCGAACCAGCCGTCGCGGTGAAAGGGGTAGTGTGTCCGGTAGTCGCAGAGGAAGCCGCGGCGCGGGGTGCGCAGGCCGATGCCGGTCCAGGGGTGCTGGCGGAGGATGTGGGCGGCGAAGGGATAGGCTTCGGCGCGGTAGGCCAGGGAGGGATGGGAGGGATCGAGCTGGAGGATGCGGTCGGGAAAGCCGATGACGAAGGCGGCGGTGCCGGTCGTCAGGACCAGGGCGAGGGGCAGGGCGAAGCGGCGCAAGAAATAGGGACGCAGGGTCATGGCGATGCCGACGGCGGCCGTGGCCAGGATGATGGCGCTGCGGGTCCGGCTGAGCAGCATCATGCCATAGCCCGCCAAGAGCAGCGTCGCGCCCGCCCACGCCTCCCGGGCCCGCCCGGAGATGGCCATGCCCAGGGGGACGATGCCCAGCAGCAGGAGCAGGTCCAGCCAATGGTGCAGGCGGGTGGAGAGCTGAAAGGCGTCGGGGATCCAGGCCCGCACGGGGAAGAGGGTGAGGCGGCTTTCGAGGAAGGCGTTGACGAAACCATGGACGGCGAAGCCGGCGGCGGCCAGGGCCAGGGTTGCGGTCAGCAGGGCGACGCAGAGGAAGCGGAAGCGCATGCGGAAGCGCATGCGGGAAAGGAGGATGCGTCCGGAAAGGTAGCCCCCGAGGCCGGTGGCGAGCAGTACCGTGCTGCGGCAGAGCGATGAAGGTTGGCCATCGGCCAGCAGTCCGCTGGCCAGGCCCGCGGCGGCGAGCAGGCCGAGCAGCCAGCGTTCCGGCCGGGGCAGGAGGCGGGTGAGATCGTGGCGGCGGGCAAGCAGCGCGGCGCCTGCCGCCAGGGCGCAGAGCAGGCCGGCCATGAGGTCGGCCCGTTCGCCGGGGATCAGGGTGACCTGGGGAAACGGATAGACCAGGTAGGCGCAGACGACGAGGAAGAAGGCCATGGCCGCCTTCTCCCGGCGGGAGGGCATCGGCATGGCCGGTGCCGGGGGGGCGTGCGGGGGGAGGCTGGCGGCATCGACGAACAGGCGCCACGGGAAGTCGATCTCCCATGTGCCGCCGGGGCGGCAGCGCCCGACGCCGCGGGCCTGGCGCATGAGTTGCCATTCCGTGCCCTCGGGACGGGCAAAAGGGACCGCATCGAGGAGGAGCATGCCGCGGCACAGGCCGCTGTCCGCCAAGAGATTATAGGCGGGACGGAGGCATGTCGCCACCGCCAGGCGCAAGCGGCGGCGGACCTGGGCCCGGCGATGCTGGCGGAGGCCGTCGGCGCCGCCAGCGAGCGGGACCGTGCGGGCGCCGCGCCTGGCCGCCGCCACCCGGCCAAGGACCGCGGCGGGCGCCAGGCGATAGGGATCGGCCAGGGGGTTGTTGTCGCCTTGGGTCAGGAGTTGGCCTTGGGCATCGACGGCGATGACGCGGTGGACGACATCGAAGCCCTTTTCGGGGTGGGGATGGGCGACGATGTCGCCAGGGGCGATGTCCTGCCCGTGGCCATAGGGCTCGATGAGCAGGCCATCGCCGGGGCGCAGCGTGGGGATCATGCTCGGCCCGGCGTAGGTGCTCATGGTGGAGGTGGCGTGGGTCGTCATGGCTGGAGGTGCGCCTCCAGCGGTTCCCAGAACGCCCCGTCCAGGGTGGCCTGAAGGTGGAATCCGGGAAGGTGGCGGGCGAAGCGTCCGGCATGGGCCAGCATGTCGGGGTAGCGTTCCTGGACACAGGGGGGGATGGTGCCCATGGGCCAGCCTTCCTTGGCGGCCGCGAAGAGGCGGAGGGTGGCTTCGATGGCGGGCAGGGGGGGGGCGGCGTCCACTGGGGCCTGCTCCAGGAAGCAGAGGGCGACCACGGGCACGGCGGTGGCCACCGGCCAGGTGTTGTGGATGCGGCGGATCATGGGGTCGCTCCAGGTGGGCAGGGGATGGGCGAGGATGCGGCCGTCGGGGCCGGGCAGGAGCAGGGCGAGGTCATCGCCGAGGGGCCGCCAGCCGCGGTCGCGGGGGAGGCGTCGCATGCAGGTGCTCTTGCCGGTGGCACCGCGGGCGGCGATGATCACGCCCTGGCCGTGATGGGTGGCCAGGGCGCCATGGATTGGGAGGCCGCCCTGGCGGACGGCGCGCAGGAGCAGGGGGATGATGGCGCAGGCCATGTAGAGGTAGCGCATGTCGGGATGCGCCAGGAAGATCGGATCCAGGGCGCAGTGGAAGTTCCGGCCGGGGGCGTCGGACCACAGGGTGAGGGGATGGCCATCGAGGATCTCGTGCCAGTCCCTGCCGTCGGCCGGGGGAACGGCCGTGCCGGCGGAGAAGGCGAGCCGGCAGCACGCGCTGTCGTCGGCTGCGGATGGCTCGGGCTCGGCGGGCGCCAGGCGCATGATGGCGGCGAGGTCGGCCAGCCAAGGGGCGGCCTCGGGCGTGGCCGTGAACCGACAGCGCGTGCCGTCGGCCAAGGCCAGGGCATAGGCCTGTGGGCTCATGGCCTGGCCTCCACGTCCCGGGGTGGGAAGATGGCCCGGAAGGCGGGGTTGTCGCGGGCCAGTTCGTCCGGCGGCCCGTCGGCGGCGACGCCGCCGTCGTCGAGCAAGACGACGCGGTCGAGGCGGCGGATGGTCTCGAGTCGATGGGCGATGATGATCAGGGTCTTGCCCTCGGCGACGGGCAGGAGCTTCTCCAGCAGCGAGGTCTCGGTGCCGGCGTCGAGGGCGGAGGTGGGCTCGTCGAAGATTAGGATGTCCGGGTCGCCCATCAGGGCGCGGGCGATGCAGAGGCGCTGGCGCTGGCCCTCCGAGAGGGCCACGCCCCGCTCACCGATCTCGCTGTCGTAGCCGTCCGCCAGGGAGGCGATGAACGGATGGATGCGGGCGGCCTCGGCGGCGGCCTGGGCCTCGGCGCGGGAGGCGTCGGGACGGCCCAGGCGCAGGTTGTCGAGGACGGTGCCACCGAGCAGGAGGTTGTCCTGGGCGACATGGCC
>CAZBDL010000359.1:0-4191 GCA_964490525.1 uncultured Victivallales bacterium
GGGCAGGACGCGCTCCGGCACCAGGCCGCGCCACTCCAGGTCGCCATAGGCGCGCTCCCAGTGGTCGCCAAGGACGCGCACCGGCCCGGTGATCCGCCGCCGCCAGCGGCAACGGATGCGCTGCACGGCCACGCCCTCGGCCCGCAGGTTCAAGGTCAGCCCCGAACCCCCTTCGCCGCACTCGACCCGCAGGCCGCTGGCCGTCCAGCGCAGGCCCCGCCGCGACAAGGTCGTCCAGCCGGTCTCCGTCTCGGCGCGGATCGCGTCCGGTGCCCCCGTCAGCCAGGCGCTGCTCATTGGATGTCCTTCCCGGGGAAAAGGATTGAGAACGTTCAACATTCAACATTCAACGCTCAACATTCGGCATTCAACGTTCAATGCTGACGCGGGGCAAGGCGTGCGGTCGCCGAAGCCTATTTGCCCGCGGCGAGCTTCGCGAGGGCGGCGGCATCCTTCTCGGTGCGGACTTCGCCGACGCCGGGCAGGAGCTGCCATTCCTCGACATGGACGACCTCCTCGCCGGGGGCGAGCAGATAGAGCGGGCTGAGGGTCTCGATCTCGAGCATGTCCGGATTGGTGTAGCACTCGATGCTGCAGCCGTTGTCCGGGTACTCCGCGTCGACCAGGTGCTCGTAGTGCTTGACCAGGGCGGCGCCGTGGTTGGCGTAGGCCAGCCAGCCACCCTCGCCGTTCAGGCCGAACTTGCACGGGCCCTTGGCCTTGGCGTCCTGGCGCAGGAGGATGAAGTCGCGGCCCCAGGTCAGCCGGGCGTCCGCCATGTCCGTGTACGGCCAGACCGTCAGGTAGCGGTTCGGCAGCAGCGCCGTCTTGTCCCCCTTCGGCTGCGGCACCACCGCCACGCCGCCCGGCGCCATCACCGTCAGCGCCCATGCCGCCAGTTCCACGTCCCAAGGGGTCTCGTTGCGCAGGCGGTGGGTGAGGCGGAAGCGCATCTTGGGCAGGGCTTTGATGGCGAAGCTCTTGTGGATGCCGGTGGCCGCCTCGGTGCCGCCGCAGAAGACGATGCCGTCGCGGGTCTCGCGGACCGTCACCGCCGTGTTGTCCGGCGCATACGAGCGCGGCTTGGCCTCGGGGGCGTGCCAGAGCCGGTGCCCGCCATAGATGCGCCATTCGTCCCCGCCCTTCCGGCCGGCGGTCGCGGGATTGACATAGGCCAGGTTGGGGCTGTCGCCCGCGAAGATGCCGATGATGCGCGGGCCGACCTCGGCGGTGACCACCAGCCGGGCCTTGCCGCTGGCGATCTCGACGCAGTTCTTCCAGCCCTGGAACGTGACCGTCTTCATGCCGTATCCTCCTGGGGGTTGATGAGCGCATTAAACGATAAAGATAGCTCGGCATGGCGCTTGCCGCCAAGCTCCGCGGGGAAAAATCAGCCGCAATTGCATAATCCCCGGGGCAAGGCATTGTACCCCGGCCAGCGGCGGACCGCCGGCCGGCGGGAGCCACCCGGGAGAAGGACGATGCCGCGGACATCATCGGAGCAGGGACGTCGCCGTCGCGCGGGCGGGGACGGGCACGGCCTGAATCCGGCCCAGATCGAGGCGGTCAATGTCCTTTCGGGGCCGCTGCTGGTCCTGGCCGGGGCGGGCACCGGCAAGACCCGGGTGATCACCTATCGCATCGCCAACCTCATCGGCCATGGCGTCGGGCCGCGCGAGATCCTCGGCCTGACCTTCACCAACAAGGCCGCCCGCGAGATGCGTGAGCGCCTCTCCGGCCTGCTCCCTGCGGAACAGGCCCGCGAGGTCTTCCTCGGCACGTTCCACTCCTTCTGCGCCCGGACGCTGCGCCGCGACATCCACCATCTCGGGTTCAGCCGCGACTTCGCGATCGGCGACGACGGCGACCAGCGCGCCATCGTCAAGCAGGCCATCCTCGAGGCTGGCGTGCTCACCGACCTGATCGACCCGGAGACCGCGCTGGCGCTGATCACCCGGGCCAAGGGCCGCCTGCGCTCCGCCCGTGAGATCCGCGTCGCCGCCGAGAACCCCGTCGAGGAGGCCGCCGGCATGGTCTACGAGCGCTACCAGCAGATCCTCGTCAACCAGAACATGCTCGACTTCGACGACCTGCTCGTCTATGTCGTCCGCCTCTGGCAGGATTGCCCGGACGTCCTGGCGCGCGCCCGCGAGCGCCATCGGCAGCTCCTGGTCGACGAGTACCAGGACACCAACTGGCTGCAGTTCCGCCTGCTCGAACTGCTCGCCGAGGAGCACCGCAACCTCTGCGTGGTCGGCGACGACGACCAGAGCATCTACGGCTGGCGCGGGGCGGTGGTCGACAACATCCTGCGCTTCGACGACCACTTCCCGGGCGCGCGGATCGTCAAGCTCGAGCAGAACTACCGCTCCACCAATGTCATCCTGGAGGCCTCGAACCGGGTCATCGGGCGCAACCGGCAGCGCCACGACAAGCGGCTCTGGTCGGAGCGCGGCGGGGGGGAGAAGCTGCTCGTCGCCGCGCTGCCGAGCGCCGAGGCCGAGGCCGCCTTCGTCACCGACCGCATCGACGAGCTGATGGGCCGCCGCCACCTCGGCCTGCGCCATGGCGACATCGCCATCCTCTACCGGTCCAACCACCAGTCGCGCCACTTCGAGGAGGCCTTCCGCCAGGCCAGGCTGCCCTACCGAATCGTCGGGGCCAAGTCGTTCTACGAGCGGCGCGAGATCCGCGATGCCGCCGCCTACCTCAAGCTGCTGGTCAATCCCCGCGACGACCTCAGCCTGCTGCGCATCCTTGGCGCCCCGCCCCGCGGCCTCGGCGACAAGGCCGTCGCCGAGCTCAAGCACCTGCGCGAGGCCACCGGCCTGCCCATGGGCGAACTGCTGGGCGACGACGCCTACGCCGGGCGCATCGGCGCGCGCGCCTTCTCCGGAGCCGCCAGCCTCGCCCAGGCGATCGCCGCCGGACGCGAGGCCCTGCGCACCCCCGGCGACCTCGCCGCCAAGATCCGCGAATACTTCCGCCAGACCGGCTTCCTCGACGGCATGGTCCGCATGTACAAGGACCGCCGCGAGGCCGAGGACCGCCGCGACAACGTCTTCGAGCTGCTCCATTCCCTCGCCGAATACGAGCGCCGCACCACCGACGCCCCCGGCGGCGACCCGCCCAGCCTGCCCGGGTTCATGGAGGCCTATGCCCTCGCCGACGACAGCGACCGCGTCGACGAACAGGGCGACGAGGACGAGGCCGACCTGGTCACCCTGATGACCGTCCACGCCGCCAAGGGCCTCGAATTCTCCTCGGTCTTCGTCGTCGGCATGGAGGATGGCCTCTTCCCCCATTCGCGCGCCCTCGCCGAAGGCAGTGTCGAGGAGGAGCGCCGCCTCTTCTATGTCGCCCTGACCCGCGCCAAGGATCGCCTCTGCCTCACCCGCGCCCAGGAGCGCATGCGCTACGGCGAGATGATCCGCCCCAGGCCCTCGCCCTTCCTCGACGAGCTGCCCGAGGAGCTGGTCGCCGAACAGGACGAGGAGGCCGCCATCGGCTCCGCCACCCCCGAAGCCATGCGCCGCGCCTTCGAGAACTTCGCCCGACAGTTCAACTGACGGGCGAACACTCGGCTCCCAACGTGCAACACATCGGTACGGAAATGAAACACAGTAAGATTGCAGTCATCCTGTCGGCAATTGTTGTCATTGCCATTGGGGGAATCATATTCCTGTATCATACGAGCGAATACAGGCAGGACGTAATGGCGAAGAAGGCAATAGACGGAAAAATATCAAAGGTGGTCGTGTCGTTTCGGCACATGCGTTATAGAAAAGAGATTGATCCCAACATCATTAAACCCCTGCTGGATAATCTTGATTATAAAAGAAAGCATGCCGATGGACCTCCTAAAGAAGCGACATTCACTTTTGAGATAGAAAGTGATGCGGGAAAATCTACGCTCGAAATTGGCACATACGGTTGGCAACATAAAAAGTTCTCAAAAAATGGATTGTCAAGAAAAAATAAGAACGAAAAATTGGCAGAAGAAATAATTGATGGATTATGGGACGAGGCCGCATCGAGCAATCGAGAGTAATCCCTCGGCGAACGATTTCCCGTCCTGCGCGCCTCCCCGCCACACGCCCTTCCACAGCCTCATTTTGTGCTCACTTGACAACCGTCGCCGCCGACTATACCTTCTCCGTAAATCCAGTGGCTTACGGACGGCAACCACCC
>CAZBDL010000360.1:0-4187 GCA_964490525.1 uncultured Victivallales bacterium
AGGAGGCGACGGTGCCGCCTGACGCCGTGAATCAGCTCGGAGCCGCGCCGGCTCCCGGACAGACCCGCACCATCACCCTGCTTGAGGACCGCGACCAGGACTACATGACCACCAAGGTCTACGAGCTCCGGCACACGATCGCCGCCGACCTGCGGCCCTTCGTCGAAGGGGCCGTCGTGCGGGCCGATCCCGAGAGCAACTGCTCGCGCCTGACCTATGCCGCCGGCAAGACCAACTTCCTCTCCGTCCACATGCCGGTCTGGATGGTGCCGCACATCGACGACATGATCGCCAAGCTCGACCGTCCCGGCGAGCCGGACGCGGACGGCTCGGTGATTGCGGGCACCGGCATTTACCGGTTCAGCTACATGCCGAGGCACCGGTCGAGCCAGGCCCTGCTCAACCTGGTGGTCACGCCCCGCTTCCTCAGCGGGGACGGCATCTACTTCCGCGACCCCACCACCAACCTCTTCTACTGGAAGGACTCCAAGTCCGACGGCGAGGACTTCGCCAAGTGGATCCGGGTCTTCGACCGGCCGGTGCCGCAGATGGAGCTGGCGGTGAACGTCTACGAGATCAGCGACAGCGACCTGCGCGAGCTGGGCATCGACTACCTGGCCTGGAAGAACGGTCCCGGCGCCGACATCTTCCAGACGGGCTGGGACTTCCTCGAGGCCGGCGACTTCGGCGACGTCTCCAGCCAGTACAACCCCCTCGACCTGGCCAACTACGCCTCGCATTCCTGGGGCGGGTTCCTGATCGCGCCGAACATCGACGCGAGCTTTGTGCGGCTGCTGGCGCAGAAGGGCAAGGCCCGGGTGGCCAGCTCCGCCCGGCTGACCGTGGTCAACGACTGGAGCAACGTCGCCGACGCCTTCGGCAACGTCTCCAACCCCGCGACCTTCGCCACCGCGCGCTACCGCATCCAGCTCGATCCCCAGTACCAGGTCATCACCAAGGACGGCAACCAGGCGATCACCGTCGCCGCCGCCGCCGCCCCGCGCATCCAGTTCTTCCTGCGCGATCCCGTGATCAACTTTCATCCCGAGGCCAGCCAGGACCAGCCCGGTCCGGCGGCCGTGATCAACTTCGGCTGGTCCCTGAGCATCCGCGACATTGTCGTCGAGCAGGCCAACAATGGCGCCGACGTCGCCAACGACTATGACTTCCGCTCGCGCATGAGCCTGGCCGCGGGCACCGAGAAGCTGCTCGCCGCCTACACCAAGACCCATGACGCCAGCCAGGACAACGGCGTCATCGGCCTCGGCGAGATCCCCGGTTTCAAGTACCTCTTCGGGGCGGAGATGGACGCCAAGGTCACCACCCGCGTCTTCGTCACCGTCACCGCCAGCCCCGTCCGCCCCGAGACCAGCCTGTCCCCCTGGGCTGGCCGGATCATCGAGCAGGCCGAGGAGATGACCGGGAAGCCATGAACAAGGACCATTCGCCCAAGGAGCTCCATGCCATGAACCAGACCTTCCTTTCCGGACTGGCCCTCGCGGCGGTCCTGCTGCCGTGCCGCCTAGCCGCCGACCCCGCCACGCCGGCTCCGCTCAACACCCAGGTCCAGACCCATCTCCGGCTGGAGGTGGAGAAGGAGACCGACACCGTCCACTTCATCAGCACCAGCAACGACCCGGACATCATCACCAAGACCTATGTCCTCCGGCATGCCGATCCCTACGAGCTGCGCCCGTACCTGCGCGACGCCCTCCAGGCCGAGCGGATCAGCGGCGGGGCCGGCAAGGTCGAGGCCATCAAGTACCGCGACGGCACCGGCATCCTGATGGTCTCCGCCGAAGACTACAAGTTCGACAAGGCGATGATGAACGGCGGCGACACCATCGACGAGATCATCGCCAAGCTCGACCAGCCCCAGATCACCTCCTCCTCGGGCAAGTCCCAGTTCCTCTATCTGCCCCGCTACCGCTCCGCCGCCGAAGTCGCCGCCCAGCTGGTCAACGTCGGCATGGACGCCCCCGGCAGCGTCCAGGAGAACCAGCGCGGCCAGGATTTCGCCTACGTCGACCCCGAGCTCAACAGCGTCTTCTTCTATCCGAGCAAGTTCTCGGTCAAGAACATCAAGGAGATGGTCCAGGTCTTCGACCAGCCCGTCCCCGAGGTTAAGGTCGCGGTCCAGGTCTACGAGCTCGAGGGCGAGAACGACGACAAGCTCGGCGTCGACTTCCAGGCCTGGAAGAACGGCCCCGGGACCGACCTGTTCGCCGCCGCCAACCGCTACGCCAACGGCTGGGATTTCGTCAACAACGTCGTCGCCCCCAACGACATCGTCGAGAACTCCCATACCCAGTTCATCAAGTTCAACCCGAAGTGGAACACCCGCTTCCTCGACTTCCTGACCACCCGGGGCCAGGCCAAGGTCGTCACCGGCGGCGAGCTGGTCATGCAGAACGCCCAGGAGGGCCGCGTCCAGGCGCTCACCGAATATGCCGCCTTCACCACCGGCCCGGCCAACGCCAACCTCACCGCCGGGGCCGAGTATGCGGCCTACACCGATGCCACCCTCCAGCGCATCGACGTGGTCGGCACCGGCCCCGGCATCCGGGTCAACGGTGCCTTCAACATCTTCCCGACCGACTTTGCCGGTAACCCGATCGTCGTCAACGTCGCCGCCGCCACCGCCGTCCGCGGCTTCACCATCACCCGGGTCTGGGACGGCACCCGCTTCTACTACGGCATGGAGGTCATCGAGACCGAGGACAACCAGGTCGAGTTCGAGCGGCTTGACGGGTTCGATGTCGATGGCGACGACATCAACCACGGTTCCCGCATCCGCTGTCTCGGCAACTTCGCCGCCGTGCCGGCCTGGCAGATCGACCGGCGCTACAATGTCGCCCGCGATGCGGACCGCATCACCGGCGTCAACGCCCTGCAGAGCCTCGGCGACACCTACGGCTTCTCCCTGCGCCTGATCCCCGCGATCTGCGCCGAGTCCACGACCCTCGACATCAGCCTCTACAACACCAGTCTCGTCGGCTTCGCCAACAACGGCACCCCGCGGACGGAGCGGAGCGAGTTCAACACCAAGGTCATGGTGGCCAACGGGGGCAACCGCTTCGTCATTGGCGGCATCGAGAAGAAGCACCTGGTCCGCAGCGTCAGCAAGGTGCCGCTGCTCGGCAGCATTCCCGGCCTCGGCTGGGCCTTCTCCAGCGAGAACGAGTCCACCAAGCGCTCGCAGATCGTCGTCGTCCTCGACTGCGTCACGGTGTTGCCGGACACCCCGGTCGACGAAGCCCTGCTGGGCGAGATCCGCCAGGTCCGGGAGCGCACCGACAAAGCCGCCGAGGGGCGCAATCCCCTGGGGTTCGACCAGTTCCTCCTCGATCCGGAGAAGACCGGCCCCTGACGGAGGTGCGTGGCGCGTCTCCGGGAATCCTCCACGGCGGCCCTGCCGTCGTCGGCCCCCGTCCCTTTCCGTGAGCCCTGTCCAAGGAGAGCCCATGTCCTGTCCTGCCGGTCCCATCCTCCTGCGTCCTGGCGAGACGATGGCCGAGGCCGATGGCCGCCGCGTCCCCCGGCTTGAGCCCCATCTCCATGCGGTGTCGGCGACGGCGCGTCCGGCGGTGCTGGTCCTGCCGGGAGGCGCCTACAGCCATCGCGCCGACCATGAAGGCGGCTGCGTTGCGGCGGCCTTTCGCGAGCGCGGTTTCCAGGCCTTCGTGCTGCATTACCGGGTTGCCCCGGCCCGCTGCCCCGGCGCCTATCTCGATGTCGTCGCCGCCATGCGGCATCTGCGCGGACATGCCGCCGACTACGGCATCCGCCCCGACGCCATCGCCCTCTGCGGCTTTTCGGCCGGCGGGCACCTCGCCGCCTCCGTCGGGGTGTTTGCCGACCAGGCCTATCCGGGCCTGGCCCCGGGAGCGGAGGTCGCCGACAGCCGTCCGGATGCGATGATCCTGTGCTATCCGGTCATCTCCTTCGGCGAGCAGACCCATCTGGGGTCGGTCCAGAACCTGCTGGGCGCGGATCCGGATCCTGCCCTGCGCGAGCGCCTCAGCCTGGAGCACCGGGTGACCCCTGCGACCCCGCCGACCTTCCTCTGGCACACCTCCGACGACGCCGCGGTGCCGGTTGGCAACAGCCTGCTCTTCGCGGAGGCCCTCCAGCGCCATGGCGTGCCCTTCGAGCTGCATGTCTACCCGCGCGGGGCGCATGGCCTC
>CAZBDL010000361.1:0-4140 GCA_964490525.1 uncultured Victivallales bacterium
GGGCCTGGCCCTGGCAACCGCGTGCGGCACGCCGTCGACCAAGGAGGAGGAGCAACCCCTCGACCTTGCCACCCTGTTCGGCGCGGGAACCCGCCGCATCGTCGACACACCCTACGGCGAGGTCGCCGCCGCCGCCCGCGAACGCTTCGTCCGCATGTATCCCGGCGGGTATTTCGCCCTGCGCGCCGATATCGTCGAGGATCCCGGGAAGCCGCGCCTCGACATCATCTTCCATGAATTCGTCGACTACGGCCATGTCTTCGAGACGGAAATCCACATCGTCGGCCTGGACGATGGCCGCACCCGCATCGAGGCCACGGTCAACCGCTTCCACCGCACCTGGCACTTCCGGCGACGGCGCGAGGATCTCGAGACCGCCTTTCTCAAGGTCTTTGCCGACCGGCTCCGCACCAGCTCCTGGCCCCCCATGCCCTGGATGAAGGTCAAGAATGAACTGGGCACGGCGATGGGCCAAGCCCCCGCCGCCACCCCCCCGGAGGATATGCCCAAACGCTGACCGTGCGTCGCCGCAAGCCGGAATCGCACTGGCCGTGGCCACCCGCATCGAGACCATGAACCAGCACCGCGCCGATAGACCGTGGCGCCATCGGGCCCGAGGATGCCATGCTGATGCCCAACGTCACCCTCACCCTCAATGGCACGCCGATTGACGCACCGGCCCTGCGGGCGCTCATCGCCTCCCTTTGCGATCCCCCGACAATCCGCGAGAAGGGGGGATTCCTCTTCAAGGTCTCGCTCCCGGAGGCGGCCGTCCATCTCGGCGTCCTCCCCTACTTCATCGGCACCGAGCGCTGCTACCATTACCATATCATCCTGCCCGGCAAGGACCCGTTCCGCCTGACCGGCTTCATCAACAGCAACCTGTCCATGACCCTGCTGGTCGATGCCGACAACCGATCCGCCCGGGAACGGCTCACCGACGAGGACCGGCGCGCCTACGTGGAGCGGTTCCGCCGCTTCGCGGAATTCCTGGTCGGCCAAGGATTCGATCCCGACTTCGCCATCGACCAGGTCACCATCCACATGTTGCGCGCCATTGCGGCCCCGGCCTTCTCGCCGGCGACGGTCGCGGGCATGGCCACGATGCCGACGGCCTAGCGCAGGATCACCTGGTTCTCGAAGCGCAGGTCAAGGTCGCGGCGTGGATCGCGATCGCGGATGGCCTGGGTCACGGCCTGGCGCAGCCGGTCCATGCGGCGCGCCAAGCGTTCCCGGGGAAAATGGGCGGTGAATTCGCGGGGGTCGCTGCCCACCAGGAACTGGACCTGCAGCTCGTTCGGATGATGCAGGCTGACCCGGCGGACCTGCATCCAGGGATGCCGCGTCCGGGAAAGGATCAGCAGATCCAGCGCCGCCCGCAGGCTCGGCAGTTCCTCGCCGGAGCGCAGCTCGTGGTCGGGGCGGAAGCCCGTCACCACCGGCAGGTCGCCGCCGATGTCGATGCACTGCTGGCGATCCATGACCACGCCGTCCTCGTCGATCACCCAAGGCCCTCCGGCATAGTACAGCGAGGCCCGGGGCACCCGCTCCGCCAAGGTGATCTGCAGGGTGTCGGGCAGACGTCGCGCCACGGTGGCGGAGCGGATGCTGGCCTGGCCCTCGATCTGGCGGCGCAGCGTCGCCAGGTCCAGGGAAAAGAGGTTGGTCGCGCCGGGACGCAGTTCCAGCGCCTCGACCAGGCGCGATTCACGCCCCCGCCACCATTGCCCGCCATCAATCTCCACCCGCTGCAGGACAAAATGGCCGTTGCGCGAAAACAGCGACCGAGTGGTCAACCAGAACAGGAAGAAGGCCAGCGCCAACGCCAGCATCAGGGCCGAGACCACCAGGCTCACCCGGATCCCCGGCTTGCGGAACCATGTCTTGCGTTCGGCCATCGCCATCCTTGAACCGTAAGATTACCGCCACGCGCACCCTGCGGCCACCCCGAAGGCGCTGACCGGTAAATCTACTCGGAAAGCCGCCGCGGCACAAGTGCGGCGGAAAAGTTTGCCGTCCGGGCGTGCCGGCCCGCACGCCAATCCCCGCGGGCACGGCGTTGCCCACGGAAGAAGGCCTTGCCGGAGGCGATGGAGTATATTCCTCCCAAAGCAAGGCAGGAGGATGCGCATGAAGGCCATGGCTCAGGCATGGCAACGGGCCATCGCTCTGGGGGCCATGGCGATGACGATGGCCGCGGCGCTGGCCACCCTCGCCGCCGAGGACGCCGGGCCGCCCCCGCCGCCCCCCGTCCTGGCCTGGCATCGCGGCCTGTTCCGCGTCAACTCGGACATCAGCTCCGGCTCCGAGAGCCTCGAGACGATGGCGCGCAAGGCGGAGGACGCGGGCATGGCCTTTGTCGTCTTCTCCGACCAGTTCCTGGTGCGCGCCGAATATGGCGTGCCCCCCTTCCGCCGGACGATCAGGGCGGTACGCGAACAGGACAGCGTCATGCGCCATGGCGTCGAGGCCTACCTGCGCCGCCTTAACCGGGTGCGGCTGGAGCATCCAGGGCTGGTCGTCATCCCGGGCGTGGACGTGGCCCCCGCCCTGTGGTGGAGCGGCCATCCGTTGCAGGGGACGCTGACGGCGCACCAGTTCAGCCAGCAGTTGACGGTGTTCGGGCCCGAGGAGGCCGCCTTCTACCGCGACTTGCCGGCGATGTTCAATGACCGACCCGGCCTGCGCTTTCCGGGGACGCCCCTTGCCCTCTTGCCCCTGCTGCTGGCCTGGCTGGGCTGGCGCCTGGCAACCACCCCGCCCCCACCCTGCTACGAGGACCGCCAAGGCAACCGCTACCCCGGCAGGCGCTGGCCACGCCTCCTCCTGGGCGGCGCCATGATCCTCGTCGGCATCCTCTGGACCATCGACAACCGCCCCTTCACGGTCGGGCCGCCCTGGTCGCCCTACCACCCCCGGAGCATCGCCCCGGCCCAGGCGGTCATCGACCATGTCCGGAACCACGGGGGCGAGGACGCTGGCGTCGTCTGGGCCCATCCCGAGATCCACATGGCAATGTCCCTGCCCGGCGTGCGTCTGGTCACCGCCCCGTACCTGGACGATGTCGAGAAGACCTTCGGCCACAATGGCATGGCCGGCATCTACGGGGATGCCTTCCGGGCGCACCAGCCGGGCGGGACATGGGACCGGATGCTGGCCGAACATGTCCGCGGCAAACGGCATGAGCGCCCGGTGATCGTCGGCGAAAGCGACTATCACGGCGGCGACCGGACCATCGACGGCATCCAGACCGTGGTCCGCGTCGCCGCCCCGGGCCCGCGCGCCATCCGCCGGGCCCTCCTCGCCGGCCACAGCTATGCCCTCTACCGCCAGGCGGAGCATGCCCTGGCATTGGACCAAACCACGGTCAGCGACGGCAACGCCTCCGCCAGCCTCGGGGAAACGCTCGCCTGGGACGGCCACACCCCGCTCGCCCTCCATCTCCGCGGACACGTCGAGGGGCCACCCTTGCCACCGGGCGCCGCCGCCCAGCTCACGGTGGTGGCCGACGGCCGCGAGGTCGCCACGGCAATCCTCGACCTGCCCGCCTTTGACCTCGACCTTCCATTCGCCCCGCCGCCGCCCCAAGCCGGCGACCCCGGCTTGCAATTGCACTATGTGCGGATTCATATACAAGGCAACGGCGGACAACTGATCGCCAACCCCATCTTCGTGCGAAGGGAAACCAAGCCATGAGTCCAGCCGCAGTGGCGATGACGATGTCCGACGAGTTCCTCTCCCGCCAGCGCCTGCTCGTCGTCTCGCCGCATGCCGACGACGAGTCCTTCGGCTGCGCCGGCACCATGGCGCGGATCAAGCGCTGCGGCGGCGAAGTCTACGTCCTGGTCATGAGCATCGGCGACCTCAAGCACTACGACGGACGCCCGGACATCGTCGCCGGTTCGGTCCGCGCCGCCGAGTTTGACGCAGTCGCCAAATTCCTCGGCATCGATGGCTACGACATCGCCTACACCGACGCCCACTCCCACCTCCGCCTCGACGCCATTCCCCAGCGTGACCTAATCGAGGTCATCGAACGCACCAGCACGGTCTCCCTCGATCGCATCCAGCCGACCATGGTCGCCCTCCCCGCCATCTCCTACAACCAGGATCACGTCGCCACCTTCAAGGCCGGGTTCA
>CAZBDL010000362.1:0-4135 GCA_964490525.1 uncultured Victivallales bacterium
GTCACGCTTCGCCTTCTTGCTGGCGGGCGGCGGTGAAGCGGGCGGCGTCGGCTGGGCGACGGTCTCGGCCTGGCCGCAGGTTGCCGTCCATCCGCAATGCTCGCTGACGCTGTCGGTGAGGTCTTCCGAGCTGGATCCGGCCATGGTCTGGCGATCCTGCATGGTGCCGTTGAAGGTCAGGAATTGGATGCGGCCATGGGCGACGGACCAGGAGCCATCGGACCAAAGTTGGGTGCTGTCGCGGCGATGCCTGACCGAGCCGTCAGGGCGGAAGAGCAGGTCATAGGCGAAGGGCTTGCTTTCGGTGGCGTAGGTGGGCCGTCCCGGGATCGGGGTGAAGGTGCCGGAACGCGTCCCCTTCATCCGCCATGCGGGATGGAGGCAGAGCGCCGTGGTCAGGGCGGCATCGCGGAGCGCCTGGGGGCGGGCGGGATCCTCGGCGATGGCGTAGACCGCATCGGTGATGCCGGGAAGCGGATCCTGCAGATGGCGCAAGGCCTGGAGGGCGGCCAGGGTGGCGGCGTCATCGTCTCCGGCCAGCATGCTTTCCACGGCCACGACGATTTCGGCGGGGAGTTGGCCTGCCTTGGCGAGGGCGGCGGTGGCGGCCGTTCGCGTGCCTGGCGACCCCGTCATCACGGCATCTTGCAAAATGGGCGTGGCCGCCGGGCAAAGCGCGGCCAGGGCATCGCCGGCGGCCGTGCGCACCTGGGCATCGCCGTCGGCCAGGGCATCCTTCAGCAGGGTTTCCTTGTCGTCGTCGCTCCCTAGGGCCACCACGGCTTCCAGCGCCGCCAGTCGCAAGGTGATGGGCAGCGCGCGGTTGCGAGCCTTCTCGGCGAGGATGGACACGGCCCTGCCGACGTCTTCGCCGTCGCCGGGCATCTCCTGCAGGAGCGCGATGATGTCAATGGCGGCTTCCGTCGCGCCGGTCTTGGCCAAGTGGGCAAGGAGCGTGGCGGCCAGCGCGGGATCCGAAGCGAGCCGTTGGCGCAGGGCCGCGAGGGCCGTGCCGCGGGCAAGGGCGCCGATGCGTTCCCATTGCTTGTGGCCGTCGGCCCGGCCGGTCAGGGCAATGGTCAGGCGCCCCTGGTGGATTTCCCGGTTGCTGACGGGATCGATGGCCTTCAGGTCGTAGTGGTCGAGGCTTTTCGAGAGGCCATCGCGGACGCCGGACTTCTCGACGGTGAGCAGGAGATAGGGCTTGCGGACAACCTTGAGGGATTCGAGATGGCGGAAATAGAGGTTGAGCAGTTCGTTGCCGTCGAAATAAGGGCGCCATTGGCGCTTGTCGAAGTCATCCCCGGTCAGACGGTAGTCGCCGTTTCCGGCGATCTTGTCCAGGGCGATGCGGCCGGCGATGACGGCCCCGGCGATGGCCATGAGGATCAAGATGGGCTTGACCAGGAAGCCGAGCGATGGCACGGCTGCCCGCGGCGTCTCGCGAGGCGCGTCAGGCCGGTATTGGGCGGCGTCGATGCGGTGCTGCAGGATCGGCGGGGCGGCGGGAATCGGGGGAAGGCCGCCGGGGATCGTGTCCGAGCCCGGGGATGGTTCCGGGAGGGGGTGCGACACGGCCGGCGAGACGCGCAGCGAGCTTTGGGTCGGGGGTTCGATGCGGCGTCCGGGCCGCAGTTCGGCACCCTCGCCGAGGGCGGGCTTCCTGGCTTCGCCTTGCCCTGGAGGGGCGACGCCAAGCTGCTTGGCAAGCTGGCGGTCGTAGGCGGCCTTCTTCTCCGGATCCTCCAAGGTGGCGACCGCCTGCCCGACCTGGTTGAGCATCTCCTGGACTTCATTGGCCGTGTCGGTGTCCGGATGGAGCTGCCACTCCTTGAGCTTCTTCATCTGCGCCAGGGCGGCCTGGTGGATGGCTTGCGCATCGGATTCGAAGAGCTTCAGGTCCAGGATGTCGTAATGGCTTGGCTTGCGCGTCTTCAGGATTTTCGCAAAGAGATCCATGCCCATGTCGTGCGTCCTCCCAAATCGGCCGCAGAGGCCGGTTTCCCTTGCCTGCAATATACCGTCCGTGACGCGGTTCGCCAGCATGCGGGAAACGGGTTCATGAGTCTTGGCGTGACGGGATTGCGGGCGTCAGGACCGGGCGAATTTCGCGCAGCCGGAAAAGACTTTGACGGCAAAACCAAGATCGATCAAGGGGGCGATGAAGCCGAGGCCGCCGGATTTCTGGACGAGCACCAGGTCGACCCCGCCCAGCAGCAGCAGGGCCAGTCCGGCCGCCAATCCCGCCGGCAAGGACGGCTTGGCCACTAGCCATGTTCCGGTGAGGACGCAACCGGCGATCGCCAGCAAGGCCACCGGCACCATGTCATGCTTGGCCCCGCCCAGGAAGAGGAGCGTGAGCATCCCGAGGATGCCCACGGTGAAGCCGAGGTTGCGGAACTCCTTGCGGGCTTCGGTGGCATCGTCAGATGTGCCGTGTCCGGACTCCGTCGTTGCCATCGGCGATGAGGGCAAATCCCGTTCGGTGCCAAGGCAGGTGCCCGTGCGCCGATCGAAGCCGCAGTTCGTGCAGATCACCGCTGCCTCCGCCCACGGTTGGCGGCATCTCGGGCATGCCGACGGGGGCGGGGCCGCCGCTGGCGGGGGCGGCGACGCCAGTGGTATCAACAGGGATGCGGATGCGCCACGATTGGCCGGTTCCGGCGCGGGTGGCGGCGGGGCGGGGGCCGGCCGCTCCGGGGCCGGTCGGGGATCGGCCGCGGCCGGGGCTGGCGCGGGTGGGGAGAGCGTCCTGTCCCCCAGTTGCTGCAGCCGGCGATCCCGGCGGATCAGCACCTCCTCCCCGCAGAAGGGGCAGGGACGGCGGGTTCCGGCCCAGTCGTCCTCTGCGGCCATCGCCTTGGCGCAGTTCGGACAGACGAACTTGTACGGCATGGCTTCCTCCCGGGTTGCGGTTCAGGATGGCGAAGGCATGTCCCGTGGCGATCCGTTGATGATGGCATCCCCCGGCGGAGGGATGGTCGATGCGGGTCACTGGACGGTGGAGGTTCCGCTCCCCCCGCCGCTGATGATGCTTTCCCCGCGGTCGAAGGCATGCCAGTTGATCTCGTAGCCGGCGTTCCACAGGGTCTCGCGCAGCTTGAGGAAGAGGCCGAAGCTGTCGGCCCGGACGAAGAACTGGACGAAGTGGCGCGTCTTGTCCAGGCGTGCGAAGACCTGGCGGAACTGGGAGTCCTTGGCCTTGGCCTGGGCAAAGGTCTCGCCCTGGGCGTTGGCATGGCGGGTGATGAGCTTGGCCCCGAGGAGATCCTGGATGTCGTAGTTGCGGTCGTTGAGCAAGCCGTCGGTGGCGAGGTGGAAGACGCGCCCGTCTTCGCATTCGAAGATGACCGGCGACTTGTCCGTGGCGCGCTGCTCCGGGATGCGGAAGGGGATGGGGTGCCGGTTGGCGGCGGCGGTGTCCTTGGCCGCCTCGTTGGCATCGACGAGCTGCATGACCTCGTCGAGCAGTCCGCGGACCTCGGCCCCGAGCGCATCGCGTTGTCCCGCCAAGGTGGCATTGGTGGAGGTCAGGGTGGTGTTCGTGGCCTGCAGTCCGGCCAGTTGTCCAGCCAGGGTGGCGGCGGCATCGGCGGTGGCCTGAAAGGCGGCGGTCGCGTTGTTGAGGGCATTGGTCTTGCCCTTCAGCCCGTCGATCGCCGCCGTCAGCGCGGCGGCTTCGGCGGCGGCCTCCGCGGCGTCCTGCTTGGGGGCGTCGGCGGGGACGCGGTTGGTCGAGTTGAGGATGACCAGCACCATGATGAAGATGAGGACGCCGACCGTGGTCGCCAGGATGTCCACGAAGGAGAAGTTGAACAGGTCGGTTTCCTGGCGTTTCCGGCGCATGGTCAGAAGCTCCAGTCGTCGAGGGCGGGTTCCCAGCCGAGCGGGGCGCCGGCGTCCTTGGCGACCTTGATGGCGGCATAGGCGTTGACGATGCCGGCTTGGCGGATCCACAGGACCAGGACTTCGCGGTTCGGGCCGTGCTGCTTGCCCGCCACCTGGGAGACCAGAGTGCGGAACGCGCTGTCCGGGGCGGCGATGGCGTCGGCCGGGACCGCGATGCGCTGGGCACGGGGTGACTTGACGTCGCGGCCGATGATCACCAGCCCGTCGGCCCGGCAGTCGACGTGGA
>CAZBDL010000363.1:0-4125 GCA_964490525.1 uncultured Victivallales bacterium
AGAGGGAGAACATGGCCTCGTCGCCCAAGTCGACCCGGCCTTCGGCCCCGCCGTTCAGGAACTCGGATTTTTTCCACAAGAAAACGAAGTAGATGCGGAATGGCGAGAAGTATTCGAAGCGGACGCAGTGGAACGACCAGTTGTCGCGGGGCGCGAAGTAGGCGCCCTCCACAGCGTTGTTCACGCCACACTCGGTGAAGGAGGACTCGCCCTTGTTGGCCGTCTCGATGACGCCCCCGCCATAGAACCGCGAGGAGCGCCCGCCAGCATCATACCAGGGGGCGACCGGGGGCAGCATCTCGTCCAGGCTGAAGCGGTAGAAGCCCACCGCGTCCCGGGTCGCGGGGTTGCCGTCCACCTCGGCCTGCTCCTGCTCGAAGACCAGGCTGGGCCCGGAGATCCCGTCCTGTGTCACCGGCCGGAAGCGGCAGGCATCGAAGACGCTGCCCAGCGGTGAGCCGTCGCCTTCGCGCACCGCGTCCTGGCCAAAATCGACCACCTTGACGAAGGCCGTCTCCATGGGCTCAGCTGAGGCAAGGGACAGGCCCCAGGAGGCGCAGGCCAGGAACAGGAGCGGGTGGTGGCAGAGGGGATGGAACAGCCGCGGCATAGTCGTTCTCCTATGGTATCCAGCTTCGGTTGCGCCAGTAGACCCGGGCGGGCATCGCATGGGCCTCGACATGGCAGTCGACATAGAGCTTGTTGCCTCGCTTCTTGCCATTGTGCCTGGCCACCAGGCCTGAGATGGAGGGGCAGCCGGTCAAGTCGGTGTAGTCGTCGGCCAGCGTCTGCGCGCAGCGCGCCCACTTCAGCGTCACCTGCATCGTCTGCTCCATCGACACGTCGGCCAGGAGCACCACTTCGCTCAGGGTTCGCGGCGGGGTGGTCCCCGCCACGCTGGCCGGCATGAAGGGGCTGGCCAGCGAGAGCTTGCAGGTGTTCCGGTATTTCCATCCGCCTCCCCCTGACGGATCGTAGGCCTGCCAGACGCTGGCGACCCTCAAGAACTGGTAAATGACGCTTCCCGTGTTCACGCCCACCTCGCCGTAGGTCGTGGCGGCATAGCACCAGTAGGCGTCTTCGCTGCCCGTGGTGAGGATCGGAGATTGCCGGAAGGACGGGCATTTCTTGATGTCCTTGTTGGTGACGTAGTCGGACAGCGAGACGGCATGTTCCTGGAAGAGGGTGTTGTTGCCCGGAATCTCCTGCCAATCCGAGTCGTAGCTCATCAGGCCCAGGCCGATCTGCCTCAGGTTGGATTTGCAGACGACATCCCACGCGGTCTCCTTGGCCCGCGCCAACGCGGGCAGCAGCAGGGCGGCGAGGATGGCGATGATCGCGATCACCACCAACAGCTCAATGAGGGTGAATGCCCTCATTGAACTTGCCTTCGCTCTGCGAGCTACGGCTGGCACGGCCAGTAGCTCGATCAAGGTGAACGCGACCGGGATGCCCGCGCATCGGCGTGGGATCATGGCGGGTATGGCGTTGGAGGCGAGGGGGCTGGATTTCCGTTTCATCTTCATGGCCTTTCCCAGGTTGGCGGAGGAGTGCCGAATTCAGGAGAGGACGAGGCGTTCGGCGCGGCCGGGATCATCGGCGTAGGTGCTGATGGCCGGAGCGACCTTGATGGATCGGCAGCGGACCTCGCGCCCCTTCAGCATCTCGGTGAAGAGCTTGCCCGCCAGCATGCCGATCCCGTGCCAGTCCGGGCAGATGAACAGGGCGTTCTGCGGATACGGGTATCCACCCCAGTACTTCATGGTATGGAGAAGCCCTTCCAGGTCGACGTCCTCGAAGTGGAGGAAGGCCATCCCCCGGCATCGGTCATGTTTGCGCTTCGCGGCATCGCCCTCCCCGGGGAAGATCAATGGCGTGCTGCAGGCACCGTTGGCGACGAAGACGGCGGTCGGCGGCTCCTTCAGGGCCGCGAGCTCGGCCAGGCGGTCGCGGGCCGAAAGCTCATCCTGCGCCTGGACCTCCTTGATGTATTCGGGGCGTGGCACCAGTCCATGGTCGGCCAGGGCCGCGTCATAGGCGGCCTGGCGCAGGCTGGCCGACTGGGCGTAGTCCTTGCCGTCCACCCACCGGATCATGGCAATCCGGCGATGGCCCCGCCCGATCAGCTCGGCCATGCCCCGGTATACGCCGTCAAAGACGTCGACCACCACCGCGTGCTGCCGGGTTAGGTTGTGGTAATGCCCGACGACGATCACCGGCACCCGGTGCTCCTCGAAGAACCGGGCCGCGTGCGGGTACCAGACGTTGGCCGTGTCGACGATCACGCCCGATGGCCGGAGGGAGAGGACCTGGCGAAACCCGTCCCAGGGGGTTTCTGCGAAGTCCGCATGGAGGAAGGACTGGCGCAACGGAATCCGCTCTCCCCCCATGGCGGAGACCAGGCCGGAAAAGCACTCGATCTGGAACTTCGACATCTTGCCTTGCAGGGCCTGGTAGGTGTCGCCAAGGAAGACCAGGGGCTTGGCCTGGAACTTCCGCTTGACCCCCGCTTGCTCGGCGTGCTCGAGGATGCGGTCGCGCAAGGCTTCCGAGAGGCGCCCCTTGCCGTTGATCGCCAGCGACACCGAGGCCGGCGAGACCCCGAGCGTCTTTGCTATTTCGTTGAAAGTAACATTAGCATTCTTGATCATCGTCATGATCTCCTTTATACGCCCACATTATAGGGCGTATGTTTTGCAATGTCAAGTAAAATAAAAATATATTTATAATATATAATCAATATTAACCCATATCTGGCCGCCGCCTGCCCACGGGGGCTGAAGGCGCGGGGAGGCGAGGGTGGGGATGGGGGGCGGGCGGGCGGCGCATCTTGGCCGGCCCTGCCCGGTCCCGCCGGCTATGGCCGGTAGCCGGCGTGGCGGTAGGCGGGGTCGGCGTCGGGGCCGAAGCCGAGGGCGGCGAGGCGGCGTCGGAAGGCGGTGACGGCCTCCGCATGCTGCGGATCGCCGATGGCGTTGCGGCGCTCGTGCGGGTCGGCGGCGAGGTCGTGCAGGATCTCGGTGTCCGGGTTTAGGTAGCGGATGTACTTGCGGTCGCCGCGCTTGATCATCATCCGGTTCTCGATCTGGGAAACGACCTCGTCGTCCCAGCCGGCGTCGTCGCCGCGGAGCAGGGGGACGAGGCTGCGGCTGTCGAGGCCGTCGGGGACGGGCAGGCCGGTCAGTTCGCAGAGGGTGGCGTAGAGGTCGCAGAGGCTGGCGTTGCGGACGATGCGGGTGCCGCCCGGGAACAGGCGCGGGGCACGGATCAGCAGGGGGACGCGGACGCAGCCCTCGTAGAACTTAAACTTCCACCAGCAGTTGTGTTCGCCCATCAGGTCGCCGTGGTCGGAGCAGTAGACGATGATCCAGTCGTCGAGGTCCTGGCCTTCCTGGCGCAACGCTTCGAGCACCCGTCCGAAGCCGGCGTCGGCGCGCTCGATCATGGCATGGTAGGCGGCGAGGGCGCGGCGGATGGCCTCGCGCGAGACCTGCTCGCCGGGGCGGACCAGTTCGGGCCAGCCGCAGTGCGGCAGCAGGTCGCCCAGGGGCATCTCGTCGGCGAAGGGCTCGACCCGGTCGAGGTAGTAGCGGAAGCGGTCCTCGTCCCCGGTCACGAACGGATCGTGCGGGGCGATCAGCGAGACCTTCAGCAGCAACGGGTTGGGCACTGCGCTCTTGCCTGGGGTGCGGTAGTGAAGGCGGACGTAGTTGAGGGCGCCCTGGAGGGTGTAGTCGTCGACGAACTGGACCGGGTTGAAGCCGAGGCCCGAGCTGTTCAGCGAGTCGAGGAAGACGTTGCCGCGCTCGCCGCCGCGGTAGCGCGCGAACTCGTCGGCGACCTTGCCGTCGAGATGGCGGGGATTGATGTGCATCTCCTCGCCGATGCGCCACATCCAGCCCTGCATCTGGTCGGGGCCGTTGTGGTGGAGCTTGCCGCAGCAGACGGTGCGGTAGGCGTGCCGGGAGAAGTGGCGGGCGAAGGTCGGGTAGTGCGGCGCGAGGTCGTCGTGGAAGCCGACGCAGCGGCAGGTCAGCGGCAGCTGCCCTGCGGCCAGGCACTGGCGGGCCGGCACGCACACGGGGCTGGGGGTGTAGGCGTTGGTGAAGTGCGCGCCCGTCGCCG
>CAZBDL010000364.1:0-4087 GCA_964490525.1 uncultured Victivallales bacterium
ATGGCATGGCGGGGGAGGCGATCGCCATGGCGGCGATGCGCGATCCTCGGGCACCGCCGTGAGCTATCGCGGAGACGGGTTCAGCATCTCCTTCTCCTACGGGTCGCGCAGCCGGTATCCGCATTACGGGGACTGGCGTGGCCGGAGCGTCTGCCGTCCCATGCCCCCGCCGTGTCCGCCACGGTTTCCGCCACGCCCGATCATTCGCCCCTTGGGCTGTGACCTGCGTCTCTACCAGCCGGCGGTCTACGGGCATCCGGCGCTGGTGCAGCGGTGGTGTCCGATGCGCCGGGAATGGATCACCCTGCGCACGCATCCGAGCCTGTACTGACGCCGATCTCGGCCAGGTACGGGTCGGCCTCGTCGGCCAGCTCGCGGCGGAGCAGGTCGGCGAGGTCGATGTCGATGCCCTCGCCGACGCCGTTCCCGTGGCGGCGTCCGTGGCGAAGGCTTTCCTCGGCACCTTGGAGGACGAGGGTGGTGTGGAAGCCGAGGGCGAGGTTGGACATCATGGCCTCGCGTGCCTCGTCGGGCAGTTCGCCCTGGCGATGCCGACGGAAGGCGCGCAGGAGGCGTCCCGGGCTGCTCATGCCGTAGCCGCTGACCGTGCCGTCGGCCTCGAAGTTGCGGAACAGGGGGTTGGCTTCGAGGATGCCTTCCGGGGTGAGTTCGTGGTAGCCGGGGGTGTCGAGGCCGAGGTCGACGACGCCGTCGCGGCAGATGATGCGCGAGGACTGGACAGTGGTGGAGTGGGCGGTGTTGGGCAGGTGCCAGCCGGTGATGATGTGGGCCACGCCGCCGCCGCGGAAGACGATTTCGGTGTCGACCAGGTCGTAGCCGTCGACCGCGACCGGCCGGAGGGAGGGCAGCTTCTGGGCATAGCCCCGGGCGCGGACACGCACCGGCAGGTCATGGACGACATGCATGAAGGCATCGGCCATGTGGACGGTGAGGAAGGAGACGGGGGAATTCTTCGCGGCGAAGTCCGGACTGGCGAAGAAGCGCGGCTGGTGGTTGGGGTCCGCCACGAGGAGCTTGTCGAGCATGTACCAGACCGCGCACTGGAACGGGCCATAGCGCCCGGATTGGTAGCGGGCGGCGCATTCCTTGATTCGGGGATCTTCGCGCTTGTGGAAGTCAATACCCAGCAGTCGGTTGCACTTTCTCGCCGCTGCGATCATGCGATGGGCGTCGGCGATCGTGCCAGCCGTCGGCTTCGGGATAAGGACGTCGCAGCCGCGGTCCAGGGCGGCCAGGGTGGGGGCGCAGTGCAGGTGGTCGGGCGTGTTGACCTGGACGGCATCGATCTCCGGGATGGCAGTGAGCATCTCGCGGTAGTCCGTGAACTGCCGGTGCGCTGGGATGTTCCCGTGGCGGCAGAACTCCTCCCGGGCGGGGGCATAGACCTCGGCGACGCCGACAATCTCGATCTCGGCGGAGAAGTCGCTGGCGAAATAAAGGTGGCGGTAGATCTCGCGGACGACCGAACCGGTGCCGATCAGGGCCAATTTGAGCTTCTCGGACATGGGGCATTCCTTTGCCGATGGCGGTTGCGTCATCTCCCTGCCACTCGTTGGGCGGATTATATCACTATGCGATATTATCCACTAGACATCGCCGGAAAGGGGTTGTCAACCCGGAAGTCGCGTCGCGCGTCGTGGGTCAGCCCGGAGTGGCGGCCATGCGCATGGCTAGCCCAGGTCACGGAGTTGGGCAGAAAGCAAGGGCGCCGTCCGAAAGTCAAAGCGGTGCAGGGGCACCGCAATCCAAGGGCCACGCCAGCCAGGGCTGCACGCCACATGTTGTGGCCAAATCACCCATGTGGACACCGCGTTTGGCATAGCGCCATGGATGATGATCGTCCTGGCCCTGAACGATACCTTGATCAAGGGAGCCAGCTTCAACTGAAATCAATTCGAGGACGAGGACGAGAAAGCGAGGGGAACATTGCATTGGAATTAGTATTCGCCCTGGGGGGCGATCAGGTGGCCGGCTGATCCCCGCCGAGGCGGAGGAGGCCGAGGGCGGCGGCGCCGAGGGCGATGTGGCCTTCCTCGTCGGGGAGGAAGGTCAGGTTGTCCGGGCAGGTTGCCCCGTGGACCCGGAAGAGCAGAGGCAGGTGTTCCTGGAAGAGGGTATGGGCATTGGGGGGGAGATGGGCGATGATGGCGAGGCGGTCGGGACGGAGGAGGATGACGAGCTGGGCGAGCATCGGGAAGAGGGCGGGGAGGCTGTCGCTGAGGATGCGCAGGGCCTCCGGGGAGCCTTGGCGGATGGCGTCGCGGAAGGAGAGGCCTGCCGCTGTGTCGGGGCAGGCCTCGTGCCATTGCCGTTTCCAGGCGAGGCCGCCGATCTCGGTTTCGATGCAGCCGGTTGATCCGCAGGCACAGGGGATGCCGCGGCTGGCTGCCGCCGGGAGGTGGCCGAGTTCGCCGACGTTGCCGCTGCGGCCATGGAGGATCTGTCCGTCGATGTAGACGGCGGCGCTGACGCCGGAGACGAGGGAGACGAGGAGGGTGTCGCCGTGGAGGCGGCGGCGCATGCGCAGGGCATTCATGGCGCAGACGGCGTTGCGTTCGACGAGGACGGGAATGTCCGTGGCGGCGGCGATCTGGACTTCGGCGGCGAGGGGGCGGTCATCGTAATCGGGAAAGTGGACGGAATGGATGATGCGCCGCTTGTCCGGGCTGATCAGGCCGGGGAAGCTGATGCCGATGCCGAGGACGGGGCACCATTGCGCGAGGAGGCCGCGCAGGGCGGGCATCATGGTGGGCACCGGGTCGTGTCCCCGGGGGAGGGGAATCGTCTCCAGATGATGGATGACGCCATCGAGTCCGGCGACAATCAGGTCGATGGATTGGGGCGTGATCGCGGTGCCGACCAGGTAGGCGTCGGGATTGAGGCGCATGACGCCGGGGCGGCGTCCGGACTTGGCGGAGTCGTTGGTTTCCAGTTCGACGATCAGGCCGAGTTCATGGAGGCGCGAGGCGGCCTTGGAGATGGCCGCCCAGCTCCGGCGGGTGCGGGCGCAGACATCGCGCCGGGTGAGGCTGCCGGCATGGGTCAAGGCGGCGAGCACCGATTGCTGGCTGGCATTGAACTGGGGGATGGTCGGCATGGGATGGCGCCGGTCGGGGTGGTGGGGAGTCAGGCGATGCCGTGCTGTTCGCGGTAGATCTTCACGAAGTGGGCAAAGGAGCGGTCATAGGTCCGTTCGGCGTCGTCGGGAAAGGCGCAGGCTGGCAACTGCTTCATGGACAAATGGTAATGCAGGCAAGCGCAACAGTTGCCCTTGCGTGGGCAGGGATCGTAGGAGCAGTTGCAGCGGGCAAGGTTGGCCTTCGCTTCCGGACAGGTGCTCATGGTGGCGCTCCGGGGGGGGGTGATCGGTGGTCGGTGGTCGGGACTTGGCTCGAGCACCCTGGCCCCCTGACATTCAGGCCCAAGGGGCACTCGATGAGCGTTGCGTCAGCGTGGGGTCTCCTGGGTGGGGGCAGGGCGGAGGGAATCGGCCGTCCCTGGGGCGAGGGGGAAGGTGCGGGTCTGCATGGCGTCAAGGGCGCGGCAAGGGGGGGCGATGACGACGGCATGCTCCTCGATGCGGTACTGGTAGCCGGTCGCTAGGCAAAGGTAGCGGATCAGTTCGTCGAGCGGCATGTCGTCGGCCACGATGGTCACGGCGGGGATGGGCGTGTCGGCATCCTTGGAGGGCAGGAGCAGGAAGTTCACGCCCCGGCCATCCGGATCGAGCGCCTTGGCGCGGACCTTGAGGAAGGCGATGGCGGTGTCCAGGGTGATTTCCTCGAATTCGACATGGTCGAGGACGAGGCGGTGGAGCTTGCGTTCCAGCGGGGATTCCGCGGCGACGGCCCGGCTGAGCGTGGCGAGCACGATCAACAGTCCCAAGGCTAGGCGCATGCAGGCCATGACCGGTGTCTCCCGTGGCAATGATGGCGGCAAATGGATATGATCGTTACCATACTCTCCGTTCCCGCGCGTGTCCAAGGCCATCGCCGCGGGCGGAGTAGGGGGCAGTCTTGTGTGGTGGAGCCACTCTGCCCGCGCAAGGTTGCTGGCGAGGACGTGG
>CAZBDL010000365.1:0-4086 GCA_964490525.1 uncultured Victivallales bacterium
GCCGTGCCGCACCGGCACGATCTGCGTCAATCCGACCAGCGTCGCCTTGATGTGTGCGGCGCTGTTCCCTTCGCCATGACGGTAGGTAGTATGCCGCCATGGCACGGATCTGTCAAGCCAGCCGAGGAGATCGTGGACGACATCGGGGTCGGCGTTCTCGTTGACGGTGAGCCCGGCGGTGGTGTGGAGGCTGGTGGCGACACAGACCCCCTCGGCGATGCCGGCGGGCACCAGGGCCTGGAGCCGCGGGGTCAGGTCGATCATCTCGGTGTGCTCTCGGGACTGGATCTCGATGGTCGGCATGGGGACGAAACCTACCCTCGATTGAGGAAAAGGCAACTGGTCATGAGCGGGCCAGGGACTCGGCCCAAGGCGCGAGGGAGTTGTCGCGGGCCCCGAGGACGAGGATGGCGTCGTCGGGCCCGGCTTCGGCGAGCAGGGCGGCGGCGGCGGCGCGGTCCGGGGCCTGGAGGCATTCGGCCAGGCCCCGGCGGCGGTACTCATCGACGACCTCGGCGCTGGTCGGGGAAAAGGAAGAAGACCCCCCGGCATAGAAGACCGGAAGGAAGATGAACCGGTCGTGCGCGCGCAAACACCTGCCGAGCGTGGTGAACAGGGGCCCGCGCATGAATCCTAACGGGCCGAAGCCATGCGGCTGGAAGACCGCGAAGACCCGCCCGGGAACCATTTCGGCGGCCAGGGTGATGGCGGCGGCGATCTTCTCGACGTTGTGGGCGTAATCGTCGAACACCTGTGCGCCCCGGGCCGTGCGGCCATGGTCCTCGAAGCGGCGGTGGACGCCCGGGAAGAAGGCCGTCCCGGCCATTGCCTCGGCCGGGGAATGGCCCAGCATCTCGAGCATGGCGCGGACGGCCGCGGCGTTCAGGGCATTGTGGCGGCCGGGAACCGGCAGGCGCAGGTTGCCGTCGGCAAAGCGCGCGGTCGGTCCGCCCTGCCGGCCGGGAGTGTAGCCGACGGCAAGGTCGGGCACGGCGGCGTGCCCACGGCCCGCTTCGCCGAAAGTCCGGCAGGGGAGGGGCAGAGTGGCCTGGTCTCCGAGGGCGGCGGCGACATCAGCCCCGACGATGGCACTGCGCCGGGCTTGCGCGAGGAACTGGCGGAAGACCGCGACCAGCTCGGCCTCGGGGTAGTGATCGGTGCCGAGATTCAGGACCAGGGCATGGTCCGGGGCATAGGCCAGCAGGCTCTTGTCGCTCTCGTCGGCCTCGAAGACGAAGATCTTGCCGCCGCCGGCCCGGAAATTGCCGGGATGGCTGGCGTCGCGCGATTCGGCGGCATGGCCGCCACAGAGCATGATGGGGTCGTGGCCGAGGCGGGCGAGGGCGGCGGCGAGCCAGGCCGTGACGGTGGTCTTGCCGCAGCTGCCGGTGACGGCCACCGTGACCGCGTCGCGAAGTTCGCCGATGGCGGCGGCGAGGGCGGTGCTGCGGTGCCAGCGGGGCACCGCGGGGGCGGCCAGGAAGTCGGGGTTGTCTTCCTCGATCGCGGTCGAATAGACCAGAGCGTCGACTGGCCCGGCGGGGGCGAAGCTGCCGTCCTGCGGAAAGAGGCGGATCCCCTGGGCGCGGAGCGCCGCGAAGAGGTCGGCGTTTTCGGGGGCGTCGAGGGCGCGGTCGCTGCCGCTGACCTCGTGGCCAAGGTGGCGGAGCAGCTGGGCCAGTCCGCTCATGCCGATGCCGCCGATGCCGACCAGGTGGCAGCGACGGGGTGGGGATGTCTCATTCATCGGCCGGCCTCCCTCGCCTCATGCGATCATCCCTGCCCCTGCATCAAGTGATGCCGCAGGAGGCCGATGCGCAGGCCATTGGCGGTGATGCGGAACCGGCGCAGGCCGAAGTGGTCCAGCACGGCCCGGGCAATCGCCAGGCCGGCCGGCAGCACCTCGGCCCGGTCCTTCTCCATCCCTGGCAGCCGCTGACGCTCGGCCAGGGGCAGGCGGGCCAGCCGGTCCAGGGTCTCGGTGAGCTGGCGCGGGTCGCTGTCGACGCCGTTGATCTGGGCTCGGTCGAAGACGTCCTGGCGCAGCAGCACGGCGGCATAGGTGGTGGCGCTGCCGCCGCTGAACATCACCGTCGGATGGTTGCGGGCAATCCATTCGGGAAGCGCCGGCGACAACGGGGCGAGGGTCTGCTGGACGTGGCGGGTGACGGCCTGCAGGCGCCGCGGCGTGTAGCCGAGATTCAGCTCGAAGGACTCCATCAGCCGGACACAGCCCAGGTTGAAGCTTTGCGCATCGACCATGATTTCCCGGGTGCCATAGGCGATCTCGGTGCTGCCACCGCCCACATCGATGGTCAGCGCCGCCTCGCCCGAGGCCAGGTCGTGGGTTGCCCCAAGATAGGTCAGGTGCGCCTCCTCGCCACCGCTCAAGACCTGAGGAAAGATGTCCAGCAGGTCATGGCAGCGGACCAGGAACTCGCTGCGGTTGGCGGCATCGCGCACGGCGCTGGTCGCGGTCACCAGCAGCGTTTCGACCCCCTCTTGACGGGCGATCCGGCCCATCTCCGCGACCACGCCAAGGGTCCGTTCCATCGCCGCCGCCGAGAGCAGGCCGGTGCGTTCCACCCCCTCGCCGAGACGACAGATTGCGTAGACCTCGTTGACCGGCTCGACGCTGGTGGGCAAGCAGCGCGCCACCAGCAGGATCAGCGAGTTGCTGCCGATGTCCAGCGCCCCGAGCAGCCGCCCGCCCGCCTTGCCCCCGGAAGGACCCCGTCCCTCGCGGCTCCGCATGTTCCATGGACGTTCCCTGAGCATCAGCGCCATCCCTCTTCGCCCCGACCCCCGGCATCCTTGCCGGAACTACCCGTACTATGCTGGACAACCGGCAAATCACAACCCTGGGCCGCCGCAGGCGCCGCGGGGGGATCAGCCCTTGACGGCGCCCTCGGTGAGGCCGGTGGTGAAGAGCTTCATGGTGAAGACGAAGAGCAGGATGATGGGGATGCTGGCGAGGGCGTAGCCAGCCATCAGCGGACCCCACAGCTTGATGTACTCGCCGGACATGCGCAGGAGCTGGACCATGACGGGCAGGCGGCCGTGGTCGCGGATGATGATCAGGGGCATGACGAAGTCGTTCCACTGGGAGATGAAGTGCATGACGCCGACCGTGCCGAGGATCGGCCCGGCGAGCGGCAGGACGATGATGCGCATCTGCTGGAAGTGGTTGGCGCCGTCGATCTCGGCTGCCTCGAAAAGGTCGCCGGGGATGTCCTCGACGAAGGAGCGCAGGACGAAGATCGCGAAGATCTGGCCGGCGGAGGCGCCGACGACGACCAGGGCGGTCAAGGTATTCAGCAGGTTCAGGTCGCGCAGCAGACGGAACAGCGGAATCAGGTTGGCGATGGTCGGCATCATCATCAGAATCAGGATCGCGTTCCACAGGACGCCCGAGAGGGGCATGCGGAAGCGGGCGAAGAAGTAGGCGGCGCAGAGGGCGATGAAGAGGGTCAGGAAGGTGGAGGAGATGGAGACGACCAGGCTGTTCGCCAAGGCCGGGGTGATCAGCCCGTAGGCGGTTTGCCAGTTCTCCCAGTGCATCGGCTGGGTGAGGGTGGCCGGAGCGAAGTAGAACTGCTGGTTGTCCTTGACGCTGACGATGACCATGAGATAGAGGGGGAGCATGGCGCTGGTCAGGACGGCAAGGATGGTCGCATGCTTGAGGCCGCGCAACAGTGCGCTGCCGACCGGTCCGGCGCGGCGCGGCGCCTCCCGGCGCGGGACGGCGGCGCCGGCCTTGGCCGGGGTCTCGTCCTCCCCGCGCCCCAGACGGCGGCGGAGCGCCCCCGCCAGGCGGGCGAGGTCGCGGTAGGGGAAGGCGACCACGGCCATGGCGATGCCGACCGCGAGGAACCGGCCAAAGGAGAAGGCCGCCACCGCGATGGCGAGGGCGGCCGCCTGCATGGCGCGCTTCTGCCAGTCCTTGACCTCGCTCCAGACGGTGATCATGTTGCTCATCTTCTGGAGGCTCATGACGATGATGGTGAGGACGATGCCGACCGCGCTGGCGAAGCCCTCGCCGCCACCACAGAGGGAACCGAAGCAGCATGACATGGCTCACCCGCG
>CAZBDL010000366.1:0-4076 GCA_964490525.1 uncultured Victivallales bacterium
CCGGGGCCTTGGCCGCCAGCTCCTGCACCCGGTTCTCGCCAAACAGGCGCTGTCCGGCCGCATGCGCCGCCTGCACCGCCGCCGCCGGGAAAGTCTTGCTCACCGCGACCAGTTGCACTGACGCCGGATCCCGTCCGGCCCGGGCCGCCGCCGCCGCGATCCGCTCCCGGATCCAAGCGAGATTCGCGGCGACGTGGCCATGGTCCTCCGGGAAGGGTGCCGCCGCATCACGGCCTGTGCCCGAATTGTCCATGCCGCCTGCCTCCTTGCCGCGCCAACAGTAAATGCCGGGCGCGGTTTTTCAATGAATGGCGATGTCCAGCCATCGTCCCTGGCGCATGACCGGGATGCCGTCGAAGTCGACATCCGGGGCGAGAACGAGGGCGTCGATATGGACGGGCACGTTGTTGTCGCCGCCCATCGAGCAGTTGTTGCCGAAGGCGAGATGGATGGTGCCCTTGAGCTTCTCGTCGCCGAGGAGGTTGCCGGTCATGGCCAGGGCGGGATGGGTGCCGATGCCGAATTCGGCGAGGACCAGGCCGCCCTCGCCGCCCGCCTGCAGCGAATGTCGCAGGCGCGCGCCGCGTTCACCCGCAAAGCCGGTGGCGCGGCCGTCGGCCAGGGTGACCGTGGCCGGGGCGGCGTCCGGGCTCCAGGGCTGTCCACCGATGGTGCCGTCGAAGACGACGGTGCCGCTGGCGGTTCCCGGATCCGGGGCCAGGAAGACCTCGCCCGCTGGCAGGTTGCCGTAGACGCCGGGTTCGCCGAGGCAACCGTCGTCGTTGCGGGCCGGATACCGGCCGCAGGCGAAGCGCAGATCGGTGCCCGCCGCCGTGCGGAGGTGAATCTCGCGAGTTGGACGCAAGCGGGCCAGCCAGGCCTCGCCGACGGCATGCAGTTCGTCCGGGGACACCGCCAGGCCGGCGACGAAGGTCGCCTCGTCGATGCCCGGCAGGGTGGCGACGCGCGCGCCCGCCGCGACGGCCGCCCGGGTCGCGTCCGTATGGGTCAGTGAGAAGCGGGTCGGACAAAGCACCACGGCATGCTCGCGCATGGCCTGGGCCGTCGCTACGTCGGGCTCGCGCCCGTGGCCACCGCTTGGCGTGATCTCCCGCACGGCCAGGGAAATGCGAAGTTCGCCCGCCGCCGCCGCCAGGGCCGCGGCGATCGACGGCACGCTCCCGTCATGCACCACCAGCACCCGCTCGCCGGGACGCACCCGCAGGTGTTCCGCCAGCGCCCGCCGCGCCGCCAACCGCAATGCTTCCACGTTTACACTCATGCCCCTCACCATACCCAACCACCCCGCATTTGCAACCCGACGGGATGGCTTGTTTCCCCCCGGTTTCCGCCTCAAATGAAAATAATTGTCATTTTTTTTCGATTCCCCCTTGACATGCCTGCGGGGATGGCTTATACTACCTCCAAGATAAAGAAAGGAAGCTCATCCGCGAGCGGCCAACTGGAACAGCCCCTCCCCCCCTGAAACGGCCCGGTATCATCGTCAGATGGTTCCGGGCCGTTCTTTTTTTCTGCTTGAGGGTTGGCGGTTCGGGGATATGGTAGGGCCATGGAAACGGCGATCGACAAACTGCGGGCGAACCTGCGCACGGTGATCCAGGGCAAGGACGAGGTGATCGACCTGCTGCTGGTGGCGCTGTGCAGCGGCGGGAACGTGCTCATGGAGGACGTTCCCGGGGTGGGCAAGACGACCTTGGCGAAGGCCTTGGCGCGGTCGATCGACGGGGGGTTCCAGCGGGTGCAGTTCACGCCCGACCTGCTGCCGTCGGACATCATCGGCAGCAGCATGTACAACCCGAAGGACGCCAGCTTTCACTTCCGTCCGGGCCCGGTTTTCACCAACGTGCTGCTGGCGGACGAGATCAACCGGGCGTCGCCGCGGACGCAATCGGCGCTGCTCGAGGCGATGAACGAGGGACAGGTGACGGTGGACGCGGCGACGCACCTGCTGGCGCGTCCGTTCCTGGTGATTGCGACCGAGAATCCGATCGAGTACCAGGGGACGTATCCGTTGCCGGAGGCGCAGCTCGACCGGTTTGCGATGCAGTTGGTGATTGGGTATCCGGACGAGGAGAGCGAGATCGAGGTGCTGTATTCGCGCAAGGAGGTCGATCCGCTGACGGCGGTGGTGCCGGTGATCACTGGCGCGGACATCTGCGCGGTGCAGGACGAGATTCGCCGGATCGGGGTGGAGCGGAGCATTGCCGAGTACGTTGTGCGGTTGGTCCGTGCGACCCGCCATGACGCGCGCATCCGCCTCGGGGCGAGCCCGCGGGCGCTGCTCAACCTGACGCGCTGCGCGCAGGCCCGCGCCTACCTGGCGGGGCGTGGCCAGGTGCTGCCGGAAGATGTCCGCGCGCTGGCCGTGCCGGTGCTGGCGCATCGCCTGGCGCTGGAGAACAAGGCGCGCTATTCGGGCGTCCGCAAGGAGGCCCTGATCCATGACCTGCTGGGAACCCTGCCGACGCCGTCGTAGGGCATGGCCTCCGGCACGCGCCCGGGTGGGCCAGGCGGAATCGTTCCTTGAATACCCCGGAGGGGTTAAAGACATTAGCCCGGGGTTGAGCGCAGCGAAACCCCGGGAAAGCCATTCCCAACCACATCCCCACCCGGCAGGGGTGGCAGAAGAGGGGGCGACTTCGCTGAGACGATGAGCAAGCGTGGCCTTTTGTCACCAGATTCATCCATGAATAATCAAGGCTAAAGATGGGCCCGATGGAGCGCATGCGTCACTGGCGGGACCGGTTCTATGCCGGGCCGGCCTGGATCGAGTTGCCACCCTGGGCGGTGCGGCGGGGCTACCGTTCGCCGACGGTGCTGGCGGGCATCTGGCTGGTGGCGTGGTACCTGCGGATGCTCTCGGTGCCGGGCCGGATGGTCGTGGCGGTGCTCTTCCTGATGATCTTCTACAGCCTGACGATCCGGACGCCGATCCGGCTCTTTGGCTTCGCGCTGCTTGGGCTGGTGGCGGCGGACGCGCTTTTTGGGCTGCTGCTGCGGCCGCGCCTGCGCATTGTGCGGCGGCTGCCGGAGCGGGCGCGGGCGGACAGTCCGGTGCGCGTCGACTACCAGCTTTACAACCGCCGCGGCGTGCCGGCGCTGAACCTCTTCCTGGATGCGATCCATCCGCATTCGCAGCTGCGCCACGTGGAGCATCCGGCCTCGCTGGACGCGTTGCCCGGGCATGGTCGCCTCATGGTGCGCACGGTGATGCGCACCGGGCGGCGTGGCCGGTATCGGGTGCCGGCGCCGGTGGCAGTCTCGGGCTTCCCCTTCGGGATCGTCCGCTGGAGCTGCCTTTCCGGGGAGGTGCAGCACCTGCTGGTGCATCCCGCCTTCGAGCCGCTGCAGAGCCTGGCGTTGCCGGTGAGCCAGCGCTACCAGCGGGAGGTCGGCTCGATGGTCGCCAAGGTGGGCGAGTCGCTGGAGTTCCATGGCTGCCGCGAGTTCCGCACCGGGGACAACCCGAAGCATATCCACTGGCCGAGCACGGCCAAGGCCGACGCGCTGATCGTGCGCGAGTTCCAGGAGGAGTACCTGTGCCGGGTGGCGCTGGTCACCGACACCTGGGTGCCGTCGGCGGGCTGGCTGGCGCGGGCGTTCGGGCGCGACGGCGCGACACTTTCGGCGTTTGAGGCGGGGCTGGCGCTGACGGCGGCGGTGGCCGACCACCTGGCGCGCGGCGACCACATCATCGACCTCTTTGCGGCGGGGCCGGAGATCTACCATTTCCAGGCCGGGCGCGGGCTGGCCCGGCTTGACCAGATGCTCGACATCCTGGCTGGCCTCGAACCGAATCGCGAGGAGCCGGTGTCCCGTTTGGCGCCGTCGATCCTCGAGGAGATCGCCGAGATCGGGGCGGCGGTGATCATCCTGCTGGGCTGGGACGAGGTGCGGGCCCGACTCCATGCCCAGCTCCAGGAATACGGCATCGGCATGAAGCTGATCCTGATCTCCGAAGCAGCTCCCGAGGGCGGGCCGCCGGACATGATCCATCTGCATCCGGACGAGATCCTCGGCGGCGGCGTGAGGCACCTATGAGCACGGCCCGACAT
>CAZBDL010000367.1:0-1292 GCA_964490525.1 uncultured Victivallales bacterium
GAACTGCGCGGACGGCTCCTGCGGCTGACCCTGCCGGAGGGGCGCCGCGCGATCAATGCCACGGGGATTCTGCTGCACACCGGGCTGGGGCGGGCGCCGCTGGCGGCGGACACGGTGGCCGCGCTCGGGGTCTGCGGCGGGTATTCGGTGCTGCAGGCCGACCTGGAGACCGGCAAGCGCAGCCAACGGGACGGCACGGTGGAGGCGATGCTGCGCGAGCTGACCGGCTGCGAGGCGGCCACGGTCGTCAACAACAACGCCGCCGCCACCATGTTGATGCTGAACGCGATGGCGGCCGGCAAGGAGGTCGTCCTCAGCCGTGGCCAGCTCATCGAGATCGGCGGCGCCTTCCGCATGCCGGACGTCATGGAGCGCAGCGGCGCAATCCTGCGCGAAATCGGCACCACCAACCGGACCCACCTGCGCGACTACGCCGCCGCCATCGGGGAGAAGACCGGGGCCATCCTGCATGTCCACACCTCGAACTACCGGGTGCGCGGCTTCAGCGGCACGCCGGACATCCAGGCGCTGTGCGAACTTCGCCAGGCCACGCACCCGGACCTGCCGGTGCTCGACGACCTGGGCAGCGGCGCCCTCGTCAGCCTGGCCGAATTCGGGCTGCCGGACGAGCCGCTCGTCGCCGCGTCGATCGCGGCTGGCGCGGACGTCGTCTGCTTCAGCAGCGACAAGCTCATCGGCGGGCCGCAGGCGGGCATCCTGTGCGGTCGCCGGAAGCACATCGAGCGGATCCGCAAGAACCCGTTCGCCCGCATGTTCCGAGTGGACAAGATCATCCTCGCCGCCCTGGAGACGGCACTGCTCCAGTTCATCAACGGCCACTGGCGGGAAACCATCCCGTTCTACCGGATGCTTTCCCGTCCCATCGGCGAACTGGACGCCGATGCCGCCGCGCTGGCCAACGACCTGGCGGGGATCCCCGGATACGACATTGAAACGGGCGAAGACCTGGCCTATGTCGGCAGCGGTTCGATTCCCGACGAGGGCGTGCCAAGCCGGGTCGTCCGGATCCGGCCACGTCCGAGCGAACGCCCCTCGCCCGAAGTCTTGACCCAGGCGCTGCGCCGCAACCTGCCGGCGATCTTCTGCCGCATCCATGACGGCGCCCTGGTCTTCGACCTGCGCACCCTGCTGGGCGACGACTTGGTCACGCTCGGCCGCGACCTGCCGCGCCTGCTGTGCGAGTCGTCAAGGGTCAAATAGGTAACACATGTGCTTATCGTCCTCGTCGTCGTCCTCGGAAATCTTCCTTTCGAGGACGAGGACCGTCCCGA
>CAZBDL010000367.1:1392-4070 GCA_964490525.1 uncultured Victivallales bacterium
TCGTCCTCGTCGTCGTCCTCGGAAATCTTCCTTTCGAGGACGAGGACCGTCCCGAGACACACCGCAAGCGGTGCGCTCGGGACTGAGGACGAGGACGATTACGATTAGGAATAGATGAACTAGGTTGGTTATGCGATGAGCCCCCGCGTCAAAGCTCCCGAGATCCTGCCGGTAATGGTGGGGACCGCCGGCCACGTCGACCACGGCAAGACCTCGCTAGTGCGCCTGCTGACGGGCTGCGACACCGACCGGCTGCCCGAGGAGAAGGCCCGAGGCATGAGCATCGACCTGGGCTTCGCGCCTTGTCTTCTGCCGGGGAACCGCATGGTGGGGATCATCGATGTGCCGGGGCACCTGGACTTCATCCGCAACATGGTGGCGGGGGCGTCCTCGATGGACATCCTGCTGCTGGTGATTGCGGCGGACGACGGGATCATGCCGCAGACCGAGGAGCACCTGCGGATCATCCGGCTGCTGCGCGCCCCCCGGCTGCTGGTGGCGCTGACCAAGACCGACCTGGTGGACGCCACGACCCTGGCCCTGGCACGGGAGGAAGTCGCGGAGTTCGCGGCCTGCGCCGGCTACGCGGATGCGCCCGTCCTGCCGGTCTCCAATCTCACGGGCGAGGGCGTCCCGGCGGTGCGCGAGGCGCTCGACGGGCTGGTGCAGGGGCTGGAGCGGACGCCTGATCCACGGGCCTTCCGCATGTGCATCGAACGGGTCTTCGCGGTGCCCGGGCATGGCACGGTGGCCACCGGCATCCCGGCGAGCGGGCGAATCGCGGTCGGCGACGAGGTCATCCTGCTGCCGGGCGGTTCGACGTCCCGGGTGCGCGGCATCCAGAACTACCATCACCTGACCGAAACGACCGGCCCGAACGTCTGCGCCGCCATCAACCTGGCGAACCTCGCGGCGGAGGACGTGCGGCGCGGCATGACCCTGGCCAGCCCCCTCGGCGACTACCGGGCGACGCGCTTCGCCCTGGCCCGGGTGACCAACGAGGATCGGCATCGTCCGCTTCGCCACAACGCCGAACTGCGCCTTCATGCTGGCACCGCCAGCGCCACCGCCCGAGTCTCCTTCCTGGATGCCCGCGACCTGCCGCCCGGCGGTGCGAACTTCGCCAAGATCCGGCTCGCGGAGCCCCTGGTCCTGGCAGCCGGCGACCGCTTCATCCTGCGCCAGCCGTCGCCTTCCGCCACCCTCGGCGGCGGGGTGATCCTGGGGGCCGTCCCGCAGCGTGCCGGCCGCCATGACGAGGCCTTGGCGTCGCGCCTGACGGCCGCGGCGGCGGCCATTGCCGAAGGGGATTTCTCCCGGGCGGAGCTGATGGCGCGTCCCTCTCCCGTGCTTCTGCGCAAGGACGTTCCCGGCGTCTGCCGCCGGACTGGCGCCGAAGCCGAGGCCGAGATCCGCCGCCTAGTTACCAACGGTGTCCTGGGCGAACTGTCCGACGGCGGCGCCTGCATTGTCGTGCCACGCCTAGACGAGCTGGCCACCCAGGTTTGCCGACGGCTGCGCCGTCATCACCGCGAGCAGCCCCGGCATTGGGGGCCAGAGCCGTCCGAGGCCGCCGCCTGGTTCGGCATCAAGGCCGGCGAATTTGCGAAATTCGCAGAATGGACGACCCGTCTCGGTTCCGGCATCCGCCTGCGGCATGGACGCCTCTGCCTGGCCGACTTCTCGCCCCAGTTGCCCGATGCCCAGGAGATTCGGCGCGGACAGCTTGCCGGGATGGTCACGACGGCCGACATCGTCGGCCCGGCGATCGGCGACGTGGCCACGGCCATGTCCCTCGACAAGAAGGATCTCCAGCCGTTGATCCGCATCCTCGTCGAGGAGCAGAAGATCGTCACGGTCGGCAACCACCTGCTGGACGCTGAGGTCTTCCGCCGGTGCGAAGTCCGCGTGCGCGAGTTCTTTGCCGAGGGCCACGCCGTCCTCGGCATCGGCGAATTCCGCGAGCGGACCGGGGCCGCCCGGAACTTCGCGGTCGCCCTGCTCGAGAAGTTCGACGCCCTCGGCCTGACCCGCCGCACGCCCGACGGCCGCGTGCCCGGCCCCGGGATGGAAAGCCGAAAGCAGGAATAAAGGAAAACGCGCCGGAAAACAATTCTGGGGTTGTTCCGGCTATCCCGACGGCAATGGCTTGGTGGACATATAGGGTGTATGTTTGATCGGTCAGATCCGACAGATCGGACGGATTCGACGGATTTCCCCTTCCTGTTTGCGCGATTTCACGCGAGGAGCAACGGGTGAAAAGATCGTTTCCATGGCCGGTACGGCTGGCGCTGGCGGTGGCGATCCTGCTGCTGCTGGCCTATGCCCTGCTACGGGAGTCGCACCGGGTGCTGCCGCTGGCAGGCGAAGGGGAGACGCAACTCGATGGTGGCGGTTTCATCGAGGCCGCCAGCTATGACGGCCTGATGCGCCAAGATGGGACGCTGCTCGATGTCTTCTCCCTGAATCCCGAGGTGCTACAGGAAAAAGACTGCAAGACCTGAATGTGATCCCGGATGTCCGCGCGGTGCGCGGGCAGTGGTCGGTGGTCGGGGGGCAGTGATCGGTGAACAGTGATCGGTGATCGGTGAACGGTGATCGGTGAACGGTGAACGGTGAACGGTGGGCGGTGAACGGTGAACGGTGAACGGTGATCGGTGAACGGTGAACAGTGGGCG
>CAZBDL010000368.1:0-4050 GCA_964490525.1 uncultured Victivallales bacterium
GTGGAAGACGGTGCGGTGGGAGACGGCGTGCTCGATGACCTCGGCGATGTTCTCGGCGGTCTGGTCCTCCAGGCCGATGATGGAGGAGCCGAGGACGCGGATGCCGTTCGCCTGGAGGTCGTCGATCAGCCCCTTGGTGTCGATGCCATGGAGCTTCTCGTAGCGGCTGGCCTTGCCCTCGATGCCCATCCAGACCCAGGAGACGCCCAGCCCGAGGAGCTGCTCCATGGTGTAGTGCTTGATGATCGCCGCCGAGCTGAAGATGTACAGCGACCAGCTCTTGTCGTGCTGCCGCATCAGCTCGAGCAGGCGCAGCGACCGGTTCTTGTAGAACAGGAAGTTCTCGTCCATCACGAAGAACGACTTGACCTTGAGCTTGGCCTCGAGATCCTGCATCACCTCGAAGAGCTGGTCGCCGGTCTCGAAGAAGTGGATCGACTTGCCCTTGCCCCCGAACAGCGCGGAGGTGGAGCAGAAGTTGCAGCCCATCGGGCAACCGACCGAGGGGATGAGCATCGCCGCCGTATCGCCCGTGTCGTCCTTCATGTCGATGCCCATGATCCGGGTCTTGAACCCGGAATAGACGGCGGGATGCTTGATCGGCGCCGCCGGATCCTGGCCGAGGAAGGTGCGGAACCAGCGCACGCCCTCGCCGCGGACGACATGGTCGGCGTCGAGGCGCTGCTCCAGGTTCTCGAGGTTGGCGAGATGGCCGCCGACGACGATCGTGGCCTGCGGCTGGTGCTGGCGGATCAGCCGGCACATCTCCCGGGCCTTCTCGAAGTTGGGGATGATCGAGCTGATGCCGATGATGTCGTAGGCCTGCGTGGTCAACTCCTCGATGAACCGTTCGCGGGTCGGGAAGTCGAGCAAGGTGGCCGGCGCATCGATGTTCGCCTGGATCAGCATCAGGCCGAAGGACCGGTGGAACATGCGCAGGGAAAAGACGCCCTGGACGCGGGTGACCTGGTTCTGGTACAGCTCCATCGGGTTGTCGATGCGGCTGCCGAACTCGTCGTCCTGGGCATAGGGCCCGAAGACGCTGGCCAGCAGGATCCTGGCCTTCGTCCTGAGGGGGTGGACGGGATGGGCCCGGGATTGGGATTTCTCGCTCATGGAATGCTTCGCTTTCGTGACCCCCGGGGGGGGCGGAGTGGGGATGCGCAGAAAGGCAGACGCCATTGGCCCAGGACCGGGGCCAATGGTTTCTTGTGGGGAGGATGGGGTGGATGGACAAAAGACAGAAGGAACCGACCGGCAAAGTATACCCTTGAACCCGGTAAATACAACCGTCGCGGGGGCGGAATTTGCTTTCCGGCCCGGCGCTGATATGATATTTGGTTGTTTTGCCGCCACCATGCACGCCAATCCTGGGAAAAGGGCCACGACCATGAAGAAGACGCTCGCACGCTCCCTCGCCGCGCTTGCCGGACTTTGCCTGCTGGCGGCGACGCTCCAGGCCGAGGAGATGAAGCTCCCGAACATGATGGCGGACGCGAAGGTTGGCGACTGGGTGCTGCTCGAGGTGCAGGGGGGCATCCAGATGAAGCAGACGGTCGAGGCGGTGACGCCGGAGCAGCTGACGCTGAAGATCGAGACGATCATGAACGGCCAGGTGATCTCGACGATGAGCCAGCCGATCAACCGGACCCAGGGCGAATATGCGGAGATGCCCGCCACCGCGACAGACGCTCCCAAGCCGAAGATCAGCAGAGGCAAGGCCACCGTCAAGGGCCAGGAGCTGGACTGCTGGATCATCGAGATGACGGTGCAGGGCCAGACCTCCAAGACCTACCTCTCCCAGGACGTGCCGATCAATGGCATGGTCAAGACCGAGATGAACGGGCAGGCCTCCATGACGCTGGTCGACTTCGGCCGGAAATAAGGCCGGATCGGGCGACAGGCGCGGACTCGGTCCGCAAGATCAGGCGGCGGCGGATGTCGGTCGCCAGGGCATGGCGGGTCGGCCATGCTGAACGGCCAGTCGTCGCCAATCGCCAAGGATGGAGGTGGATCATGTCCGCGCCCGGCTTCCTGTTCAGCGTCTGGGTGAAGTTCTTCTTCCTGTTCACGCCCTTCTTCGCCCTGTCCATGTTCCTGAGCCTCGCTTCGGGGTATTCGCCCGCGCGGCGCCGGAAGCTGGCGATCCAGATTTGCCTTGCCGCCGGGATCCTGTGCTTTGCCCTGTTCTTCTTCGGCAACATCGTCTTTTCCCTGCTGGGCATTACGCTGAATGCCTTCCGGGTCGGGGCCGGGGCCTTGCTGTTCCTCTCCGCCGTCAGCCTGGTGCAGGGCAGGACTGTTGCCGCCGGAAACGGCCCGGACGAGGACATCGCGGTCGTGCCCATGGCCATGCCGGTGATTGTCGGCCCGGCCACGGTCGGCACCCTGCTGGTCCTGGGTGCCGAGATCACCCAAGCCGCCCAACGCAGCTTGGGCTGCCTGGCCCTGGTCCTGGCGATCGCCTGCCTGGGGGCGGTCCTGTTGCTGGGATCGACCATCGAGCAGGCCATCGGCAGGCGGGGGATCAACATCATGAGCAAGGTCACCGGATTGGTGCTTGCGGCGCTGGCCGCGCAGATGATCCTGACCGGCGTCCACCATTTCCTGGAGGCCGCAGGCAAAGACGGTTCGCCGCCGCCCGGTGTCCGGCCGGCAACAGGAGCGCCGAGGCCATGAGCAGGCACGCTGTCCTTGCGGTGCTGATGGGCTTGGCCTGCGGCTGCACGCAGATTCCCGACGGGCTGCGTCCGGTGTCGGGATTCGAGCTGGAGCGGTATCTCGGGACCTGGCACGAGATCGCGCGCCTGGACCATTCCTTCGAGCGCGGCCTGAGCCAGGTCTCCGCCGAGTATTCCCTGGCGGAGGACGGCTCGGTGCAGGTGCGCAACCGCGGCTACGATGCGGCCAAGCAAGCCTGGCGCGAGGCCACCGGCCGGGCCCGCCTGGCCGGATCGCCGGAGGTCGGCCAGCTCAAGGTGGTCTTCTTCTGGCCCTTCGCCGGGGCCTACAACATCCTCGTCCTCGACCCGGACTACCGCCATGCCCTGGTCTGCGGCAACACGCGCGACTACTTCTGGATCCTGGCGCGCAGCCCCGTCCTCGCTCCGGATGAGCGCGAGGCCTTGGTGGCCCGGGCGCGGGAGATGGGATTCGACACCGACGCCCTGATCTGGGTGGAGCAGGCAACGCCGACGGACATCCGGCCCGGCCTGGTGCCATGAGCGCGTCTCCCGGATCCCCACAGGCGGCTCCTCCCGCGCCGCCGGGACGGCCCTCCGGCCAGGTCTTCAACCGGGCGATGGTCGGCATGCTTGGCATGGTGGTGCTGGTCGGGCTCGGCGAGAAGATGGCCGAACGCTTCCTGCCGCTCTACCTCGGGGCGCTCGGGGCGACGCCATTCATCATGGGGGCGCTGAACGGCTTCGACAACCTGCTCTCGGCCGTCTACTCCTATCCCGGGGGCTGGCTCAGCGACCGCTTCGGCCATCGCCGCGCCCTGGTCTTCTTCACCCTGCTGGCCTGCGTCGGCTACCTGATCGTGATCCTCGTCCCGACCTGGTGGGCGGTGTTCGCGGGCTCCCTGTTCTTCATCTCCTGGACGGCGATCTCGCTGCCCGCGGTCATGAGCCTGATCAACCGCAGCGTGCCGAAGGAGCGCCGCGTCTTCGGTGTGACCCTGCACTCCCTGACGCGGCGCCTGCCGATGGCCCTCGGGCCGGTCCTTGGCGGCCTGATCATCGGCAGCCTTGGCATCACCGCCGGCGTGCGTGTCGCCTTCATCGTCGCCCTGGTCCTGGCCCTGGTCTCGGTCGGCCTGATGCTGGCCCTGGTCGCGGAGGATCCCGGCGCGCTGCGTTCGCCGCCGCCCTTGCGCGAGTCGCTCGGCCGGTTCACGCCCAACCTCTGGACGCTGCTCGTGGCCGACACCCTCATCCGCTTCGCCGAGCAGCTGCCCTACGCCTTCCTGGCGGTCTGGGTCTGCACCCACCTGGGCCAGAGCGAGCTGGCTTTCGGCTGGCTCACCGCCCTCGAAATGACGGTCGCCCT
>CAZBDL010000369.1:0-4040 GCA_964490525.1 uncultured Victivallales bacterium
CGGCGGGTGGCTCGGATGGCGTCCTCGGCCCCGGGCCCGGCGTCCCGGGAGGCCTCGCCCAGGACCTGCGCGACGGTCTGGCCGCCAGACTGGGGGAAGCGCCATCCGGGGGCGATCTCGGCAAGGGGGACGAGGACGAACAGGCGTCGCCGAGCCTCGGGATGGGGGAGGATCAATCCGGGGCCGGATGCGACACGGTCGCCCACGAGGAGGAGGTCGATGTCGAGCGTGCGCGAGGCATGGAGGCGGTCGGGGCGGGGCGGGGCGGGTTGGCGTCCGGCCTGGGCTTCCAGGGATTTGCATAGGCGCAGGAGGGCCGTCGGCCCATCGTGCCATTGCCCGACCACGGCGGCATTCCAGAAGTCTGGAGTGCCGGGGGCACAGCCGACCGGCGCGGTCCGATAGGCGCTGGAGCAGACAGCCTGGCGCAGGCCGGCGCCGACCAATTCCCCCAGCGCCCAGGCGAAGCGCGTCGGGACGTCGCCGAGATTGCCGCCAAGGGAAAGTGCCACGGATTCCAGGGGGGGGGGCGGCATGGGAGCTATTTCCCGGGCTCGGCGCCACCGTCCATCTTCGCGAGGTCATCGCGCACCATCTTGACGACGGCACCGAACTTGTCGCGGTTGCCTGGGGCGGCCTCGATCAGGGTCTCGTGGGCCTGAAGGACCGTCTCGGCCTTGTCACGAAGCGTCTCGGGGGGGGTGGCTTCGACCCATTCGCCGGATCCATCGGCGGTGGTGGCTTCGACGGAGCGATGGACGAAGAGCTGCTTCAGTCCGAGGCCGTCAAGGAGATGGCGGTTGGACTCGCTGCAGCCGATGATCTCAACCAGGGGGCCCAGGTTGCGCACTCGCAGGGCGATCATCGCCAGGACGCCCATGAAGGTACTATCCATACCGGTGCAGGCGGAGAGGTCGACGGCGACGTGCCGCACGCCCTCGGGCGCGATGTTGTGGACCAGGTTGCGGAGGGGGGCGCTGCACTCGAAGGTGGCACGCCCCTCGACCTTGATCCGGTAGGCGTCGCGGCTCCGGGCAATGAGGATATTGGCCTTCTTCATGCGCCTCCGTCCGCCGTCAGCACGGCCTTGATGCGACGGACGCCCCGGCTGGAGCTTTCCTCCTTGAGGATGCGCAGGCGGCCCAGCTCGCCGGTGGCGGCGACGTGGGGACCGCCACAAACCTCGCAGCTGAAGTCGCCGACGCGATAGACCTTGACGCGCTCGCCGTAGCGGTCGGCAAAGAGGCCGATGGCACCGGCGGCGGTGGCCTCGGCAAAGGCCATCTCGGCACATTCCACCGGCAGGTTCTGGGCAATGACCTCGTTGACCCGAGCCTCGACGGCGGCAATCTGCTCGGGGGTCATCCGGTCCGGATGGGAGAAGTCGAAGCGGAGCCGGTCGGCGGTGATGTTCGACCCCTTTTGGGCGACATGGTCGCCGAGGACCTCGCGCAGGGCCTGGTGGAGCAGGTGGGTGGCGGTGTGCAGGCGGGTGGTGGCCGCGGAATTGTCGGCCAGACCGCCCTTGAAGCGCTGCTCGGCACCCTGGCGGGACAGCTCCTGATGCTTGCGGAAGGCTTCGTCGAAACTTTCGCGGTCGACGGTGAAGCCGGCCTCCGCGGCCATTGCCTCGGTCAGCTCCAGGGGAAAGCCGTAGGTTTCGTAGAGGTAGAAAGCCTTGCGCCCGCTGATCTGCTTGCGCTCGACATGGGCGGGGATGGCGGCGACCAGCTTCTCGAACTCGCGGGTGCCCTTTTCGAGGGTGCGTGCGAACTGCTCCTCCTCGCGCCGCAGCTCCTCGCAGATCGCGGCCTCCGCCGTGGCAAGCTCGGGATAGGCCACAGAATAGGTGCGTACCACCACCGCCGCGACCCGCGCCGTGAACTCGCCCTCGATGCCCAGCTTGCGTCCTTCACGGACCGCCCGACGGATCAGCCGCCGCAGGACATAGCCCTGGTCGACGTTGCCGGGCACGACGCCGTCGGCCAAGATGAAGACCGAGGCGCGCAGATGGTCGGCGGCGATCCGCTCCGGGGCCGTCCGCTCGCCGACCGGGGCCGCCTTTCCGGCGCACGCGTCCAGCTCGGCAAAGAGCGGCGCAAACAGCTCGGTCTCGTAGCAGCTCGTCTTGCCCTGGAGGATCGCGGTGACCCGCTCCAGGCCCATGCCCGTATCCACGTTCCGCTGCGCCAACGGGACATACGTTCCGTCCGCGGTCTTGTTGTACTCCATAAAGACATCGTTCCAGATCTCGACCCAGCGCCGGTCCTCGGGGACGAATTCCGCCGGGGCCGGGCCCTCGCCTGTCCAAAAGAACATCTCGGTGTCCGGGCCGCAGGGTCCGGTCTGCCCCGCCGGTCCCCACCAGTTGTCCGCCTTGCCGCGGCGGGCGATGCGCTCCGGCGAAAAGCCGAGGGCCTGCCACAAGGCATGCGACTCGGCGTCGAAGGGGGCGTCGTCGTCACCGGCAAAGACCGTCACCGCAAGCCGCGCCATGGGCAGGGCAAGCCATTCCGCGCCGGTCAGGAAGGCAAAGCTGAACTCGATCGCCTCGCGTTTGAAGTAGTCGCCGAGCGACCAGTTTCCGAGCATCTCGAAGAAGGTCAGATGGACGCGGTCGCCGACCTCGTCGATGTCCCCGGTGCGGATGCACTTCTGGACGTTCGCCAAGCGACGCCCTTGGGGATGGCGCTCGCCGAGGAGATAGGGGACCAGGGGATGCATGCCCGCCGTGGTAAAGAGCACGGTCGGATCGTTCTCCGGCACCAGGGGAGCGCTGCGCACGACCGCATGGCCGCGGGCGGCGAAAAACTCAAGATACTTGCGGCGCAATTCGTTGGCCGTCATGTCCTCCCCTCCCTACTTGCCGATCTTGACGAGGATCTTCCACATCTCCTCGGCATCGGCGCATTCGAGCATGCGCTGGATGCTCTCCGGCTTGGAGAAGTAGCGCGCCAGCTTGGAGACCAGCTCGATGTAGAACATGCTGGTCTGGAGGGGAACGGCAGAGACGAAGAGCAGGTGGACCTTCTCGCCTTCGCCGAAATCGATCCCGCCGGGCGAGGTGCCGACCGCCAAAGTCAGGCCGCAGGCCCGCACGCCGCGGGCATGGGGGAAGGCAAGCCCGGAGCCGACGGCGGTGGAGACCACCTCCTCACGCTCGAGCAGCCCTTCGGAGAAGGCCTCCTCGTCCTCGACAAAGCCGGTCGCCACGGTCCGGCGCGCGATCTCGGAGATCGCTGCGACCTTGTCCTTGGCCTTGATGCGCGGGAACATCAGATCCTGCGAGGAGAACCGCGCCACGCCCTTGTAGCGGAGATGGTCGTCGGTCGGATGATCGAGCAGGTAGTCGTGGTAGAGGAAGCGGTTGCAGGTCGGGCAGGAGACCCACTGGTTGTCGTTCTTGACCTTGCCGACGATGCCGACCGGCAGGCGCATGAAGCAGCCGGTGCAGGTCTCCTTGAGCATCGGCACCACGAAGAGGTCGTAATGGGTGCGGATGCGCTCATGGATCTCTGCGACATCCCGGGGCAGGCCCGCAATCAGCCCGCCGATGTGCTCGCCAAGGCGTTCGCGGACCTTCGTGTGGTTCTGGTCGGCATGCAGCACGAGGCTCTCGCGGCGCGCGATCTCGAGGTCCTGGATCTGCAACAGCAGGTTGATATACTTATTGATGGACAAGCCATCTCCGGGTCGGTTGACGTCCTCCCCCCCCCCAGCGATGAAAAGCTAGTATAGCCCCCCGGGCGGCAATGTCCAGCCGGGAATCCCGCTATTGCGCCCCCGCCGCGGAACGCGTCCGGAAGCCGTCAAGCATCCGGGACGGAAGCTTGCGCCGCGCCTGCCGCCTCGCCACCCGGCGGGTACCTCACTTGGTGTCGAGCTGAAACGGGAAGACGTTGATGGCGTGTCCGTTGGAGATGACCAGATTGATCTCCGCGCCGAGCTCGAGGCCCTTGGGAAGCTGCTCGGGGACGAGCACCTTGACGGCGCTGTCCAGGGCGGCGGAGGCCTGATCCATGCATGCGGCAGCCAGTTTG
>CAZBDL010000370.1:0-4020 GCA_964490525.1 uncultured Victivallales bacterium
GGCGTCAAGGATCGGATCCAGGCATGGGCGATCTTCCCCAATACCGCTTCAAGCATCATCCGGGTGGCGGCGAGTGCCGCCTGGTCTGTCCGAACTGCCTGGAGTTGCTGTTGCGGATCGACATCGAGCACTTCACGACCTGTCCCTACTGCGGCACGGCGCTGGCGGTGGACCGGGCGCTGGAGGATTTCCTGCTGCAGCCGGCCGTCGACTCCTGGCTGACCTACCAGTCCGCCAACCCCTCGCTGGTGCTGGCGATGACGGACCATCCACGGGGGGGCTGACGTCCTGATTTCCGGGGTGCGGCTTCCGGTAGCAAGGCCTGGGGGGTGCCCCAGTTGGATTTTTCCCGATATTTCCCCGCGCCCCGCTTGACTATTCGGGGAAGGCCAATATCTTAGCAGACTTCATGCGCGGGAGAACGGGGTGAACCTCACCTCCATTCCAGGCGATCCCCCCCCGGGGCCGCCCTCTCCATGGTGCGCAGGACCAACGCAGCAGCGAACGGATTCGAAACATGAAAGTCAAGGCTTCCATCAAGCGGCGGTGCGAGCACTGCCAGATCATCCGCCGAAAGGGCGTCGTCCGGGTCCTCTGCACCCGCAACGCCCGGCACAAGCAGCGCCAAGGTTGAGACTGGAACAACGGAGAGAGAGCATGCCACGCATCCTCGGGATCGAGATTCCGGGCAAGAAGCGCATCGAGTACGCGTTGCGCTACATCTACGGGGTCGGCCCGGCCCGCGCCGCGGCGATCGTCAGCAAGGCCAACATCCCTGCGGAGATCAAGGCCGACGACCTGACCGACGAGCACATCAGCCGGATCACCGGCATCTTGCAGAACGACTACATGGTCGAGGGCGACCTCCGCCGGATGGTCACGCAGGATGTCCGCCGTCTCCAGGCGATCGGTTGCTACCGGGGGCTGCGCCATCGGCGCTCGCTGCCCGTGCGTGGCCAGCGGACGAAGACCAATGCCCGCACCCGCAAGGGGCGCAAGCAGACGGTGGGCGCGATCCGCGACAAGACGCAGCGGAAGATCGCCGGTGCCGGCACCGGAGCTGGCGGCAAGTGACCCGAGTCCGACCCGAATACAACGTCTTTTCCCCTGATGTAAGGAAATGAACCATGGCCGATGAGGATACCCAGAACGCCGCGATGCCGCCGGAGGCGGCGGTCGATGTCCCGGCGGATGCCGCCGCCGAGGAGTCGGATGCGAGCAAGCGGCGGGCGAAGGCCGGCCGGTATGTGCCGAGCGGCATCGCCTTTGTGACCGCCACCTTCAACAACACCAAGGTCACCTTCACCGACCTGCACGGCAACACCCTGTGCTGGTCGAGCTCGGGCAAGGCAGGCTTCAAGGGCTCGCGCAAGAGCACGGCCTATGCGGCGCAGGTCGTCGCCACCGAGGCCACCAAGAAGGCCCAGATGCTGGGGATGAAGGAGGTCGAGGTGCGGATCAAGGGTCCGGGCGCGGGGCGCGAGTCCGCGGTGCGCGGCATTGCCGCCGCCGGCATCGAGATCACCACCTTGCGCGATGTCACGCCGATCCCCCATAACGGCTGCCGTCCTCCCAAGCGCCGCCGGATCTGACCGGCCTCCCTGTCCTTTCTCCCATCCTGTGGGTCAACCCTTATACGGCAAGCATTTCGCGGAGGTAAGAACGATGTCATCGGTTCAGTCCGAATTTCCCATGCCCAAGGGCATCGACGTCGATGCGGCAACCGCCACCGGCACCTATGCCCGGTTCACCGTCGCCCCGCTGCAGAGCGGCTTCGGCCACACGCTGGGCAATGCCCTGCGGCGGATCATGCTTTCGGCGCTCGACGGCTCGGCCATCTCGGCGCTGCGCATCGACGGCGCGCCGCATGAGTTCACCACCCTGCCGGGCGTGGTCGAGGATGTCACCGAGATCGTCCTCAACCTCAAGCAGGTGCGGCTGAACTGCCACGGTGAGACGCCCCGCACGCTGGAGATCCGCAAGGACCAGCCGGGGCCGGTGACGGCCGCCGACATCCTGACGGACGGCACGGTCGAGGTGGTCAATCCCGAGCAGGTGATCTGCACGCTGGACAAGAAGACGCCCTTCCGGGCGGAGATCGAGATCACCTCGGGCTGCGGCTGGCGCGCGGCCGAGCGCAACAAGAATCCGGAGCACCCCATCGGCACGATTCCGGTCGACGCCATGTTCGGCCCGGTCTCCCGCGTCCGCTACCATGTCGGGGCCACCCGCGTGGGCGAGGAGACGGAGATGGACAGTCTGCACCTGGAGGTGTGGACGGACGGGCGGATGGGGCCGGCGGATGCGCTGACGCGTGCGGCGGCGATCCTGCAGGAGCACCTGCAGCCGTTCCTTGGGGGCGGGGCGCGGGTCGAGGCGAACCTCTCGACGATCAGCGAGGACGAGCAGAAGATGTTCAAGACGCTGATCCAAGGGGTGGACACGATCGAGCTGTCGGTCCGGGCGCAGAACTGCCTGAACAACGCGGGGATCCGGCTGATCGGCGAGCTGTGCCAGAAGACCGAGCCGAAGATGCTGAAGTACCGCAACTTCGGGAAGAAGTCGCTGGACGAGATCAAGGAGCGGCTGGCGGAGATGGGGCTGTCCCTCGGGATGGTCTTCAGCGACGAGCTGGCCGCGATCATCGAGGCGGAGATCGCCAAGGTCAAGAGCGAGCAGGACGGCGAGGAGGAATAGTGGCATGCGTCACCGTAAGGCAACCTTCAAGATTGGACGGACCAGCGCGCATCGCCGGGCCCTGCTGGCGAATCAGGTCTCGAGCCTGATCCTGCACGGGGAGATCCGCACGACGATCGTCAAGGCCAAGGAGACGCGTCGCGTCGCCGACAAGATGGTCACCCTGGGCAAGGGCGGCACGCTGCATCAGCGGCGGCTGGCGATTTCGCGGTTGCGCGACGAGGTCGCGGTGCGCAAACTCTTCGCGGAGATCGCGCCGCGCTTCGCGGGCCGCGAGGGCGGCTACACCCGCATCATCCATCTTGGCCGTCGCCTGGGCGATGCCGCCGAGATGTGCCTGCTGCAATGGGTCGACGAGGTGGGGGCGGCGAGCAAGCCGGCACCCCGCAAGAAGGCCGCCAAGGCGAAGGCCGAGGCCGTGGAGAGCAAGGAAGCGGCGGAAAAGGCCTAGGCGTCTTGATTCGTCCTTGATTCCTGCCCATACAGGACCCCGGCCCGTCCGGGGTCTTTTTTTTCGTGCTGAACCGTGAACGACGGCGGAGGTGAAGGATGCAGATCGACTTTTCCGGGCGCCATGCGATCGTCACGGGGGGGACGCGGGGGATTGGCGCGGCGATTTCGGCGGCCTTCCTGGCGGCGGGCGCCGACGTCACCGCCACCTATGTGGGCAATGACGTGGCGGCGGCGGCCTTTCGGGAGGCGCATCCCGGGCGGCCGCTGGCGGTCGTGCGCTGCGACGTCGCGGACTATGCGGCGGTCGAGGCGTTCTTCGGCGAGTACGACCGGGCCCATCCGGCGCTGGACGTGCTGGTCAACAATGCGGGCATCCGGCGGGACGGGGTGGTCGGGATGATGCCCCCCGAGGACTGGCAGGCGGTGCTGGCGACGCACCTGACCGGGACGTTCCAGATGAGCAAGTTCGGGCTGCTGAAGATGCTGCAGAAGCGGTACGGGCGGATCATCACGGTGACGTCGCCGTCCGGGCGCATCGGCTTTGTCGGGCAGGCCAACTATGCCGCCGCCAAGGCGGGGCAGGTCGGCTTCACCAAGACGCTGGCGCGCGAGGCGGCGCGGCGGGGGATCACCGTCAACTGCGTCTGTCCGGGATTCATCGAGACGGAGCTGCTGGCGGACATTCCCGCCGAACTGAAGCAGGAATACCGCAAGCAGGTGCCGGTGCAGCGCTTCGGCACGCCGGAGGAGGTGGCTGCGGCCGTGCTCTTCCTGGCCTCGCCGGAGGCGGGCTACATCACGGGCTCGGTGCTGGACGTCACCGGCGGCATCTGAGCGGCGGGGCGGGCACGGTCGGCTTGAATTTCCCGC
>CAZBDL010000371.1:0-4007 GCA_964490525.1 uncultured Victivallales bacterium
TCAGCCTTCAGCCCTCAGCCTTCAGCCTTCAGCCTTCAGCCTTCAGCCTTCAGCCCTCAGCCTTCCCCCTTCAGCCCTCAGCTCTCAGCCTTCAGCCTTCATCCTTCATCCTTCATCCTTCATCCTTCAGCCTTCAGCCTTCAGCCTTCAGCCCTCAGCCTTCAGCCTTCAGCCTTCAGCCTTCAGCCTTCAGCCTTCTCCCCCCCCACCCCCCCCGGTGCGATGGTGCTGGAGAAGAAAAATTTATTTTCTCCGGGCCCTTGCATGAACCTTGGAATGGCCTAACTTTCATACAGTAGCGAGGTGCTTGCCATGGAAATTTCCAACAGTCGTTCACCGCCGATGGGCCGTGACAGATGCGCCATTATGGCGCGTTCCTGAGCTCATAATCCGGAATTTATCGAAAAACTGCGCCAGGCGCGGATAGGGGTGTATTATGCAAAATTTCGCAAGGTCGAGAAAAGTCGTGAAGCGTGAACACCAGCGTTCCATTGCGGAATTGCGGTGCGCGGCCCAGGCCGGGGATGCCCGTGCGCAGTACTGGCTGGGGCGCCGATACAATGACGGCAAGTTCCTGGCACGGGATGACGAGGAGGCCCAGCGGTGGTATGCCGCGGCGGCCGCCCAAGGGGATCCGGAGGCGGTGGCGGCGGAGGCCGCGTGCCACATGACGGCGTCGATGGATGCCGCGGCGGTTCGCCAGACGGTCGGCCTGCTGACCCGGGCGGCGGAGCTGAACCAGCCGAAGGCCTACTGGAACCTGGCCGTGATGGCGAAGCTGGGATGCGACACCCAGCAAGAAAAGGACGCGCGCGCGCATCCATATTACTTGGCGGCGGCCCGTCTGGGCGACGGCCGCGCGATGGAGAAGGTGGCGCGTCACCTGGCCACCCGTGACGACGCGACCCCGGCGTCGCGGACGGAGGCGTTGAAATGGATCCGCCGGGCGGCCCGGATGGGCGAGGTGATCTCCTGCTATCATCTTGCCATGCTCGGGGGCGAGTCCCCGCGGCGGCGGCGTCAATGGCTCATCAAGGCGGCGCGCAAGCGGTTCCCGCCAGCCTTGTTCAAGCTGGGCTTCCATTATCTGGCGCGCGACGATCGTCCCGGCGACCGGGAGCATGGGCTGGCCTTGTGCCGGAAGGCGGCCGAACACGGACTGCCCGAAGCCATGGAGCTGCTGACCCGGCTCGCCCTCGACGGGCAGGAGGGCGAGGCACCTGCCGTCGAGCAGGCGCTGGCCTGGGCCCGCATGGCCCTGCGCAAGGGCCGGATCGAGGCGCTGCTCAAGGTTGTGGGAGCCCACCACGGACGGCATCCCGCCGTCCCGGGGGGCCGCCCGGCGATCCTCGAGATCCTGGACGAGATCCCGGGGGCGCTCATGGTCAACCATCCCCATGCCATCAACCTCAAGGCCATGTCTCTCGCCGACCTCGGGGTTAGCCTGGACGAGGCGGAGGTGCTCTCGGCCGATCTCCTCGAGCACGAGCCGCTGAACGACAACTTCCTCGACACCCGCGCCTGGGTGTTGGTCTGCCTGGGCCGCCTGGAGGAGGCCGACGAGATGCTGGACACCGTCGTGCGGTTGTCCCCGCGGCACGGGGACCACCTGCTGCACCGGGCTGTCCTGCGCTGGCGGCAAGGGCGGACTGCGGAGGCCGAAGCCGACCTGGCGATGGCCTGTGCCGCCGACCAGATCGACTACCACCCCCATGAGATCACGTCAATCCTGGCCCGCTTCGGCTGGCGGCCGCAGGAGCCACCGGCCAATCCCGCCTGCGATGCGCCGCGTCCCCCTGGGAACGCCGAGCCCCAGCTCGGCACCGCCCGCGAAAGGAACTGTGTCGGCGGCAAGACAAGGGGCTGATCGCCATGGCCAAGGATAAGAAGATGGTGCCGGAGAGGCCAGCCTACGCGCCGGGCACGTTTGTCCGTCCGGACAAGGAGATGGTCCACTACCGCGACGGCAAGTTCTACGAGTTCCGCCGCAAATACGTGGCGGTCACCCGGGCCGGCGAGCGCGGGACGCGGACCTGGATCAAGACGGCCGCCTGCCCCTGGTTCCGGGGCATCGAGACGCCGGAGCATGGTTGGTTCGGGCTGCAGGAGTACGTGGACATGCTCGACGCCGGCGTCGACCGGATCGCCGAGCTGCCCTACACGCGGCGTCAGTATGCCACCTTCTACCGGGATGGCTTCTCCCCCGAGATCTGCCGGGCGATGCTGCCTTATCATGTCGACGCCTGGGCGATCGGCGGCCTGTGCCTGCGCACGCGCGGGCTTGAGCTGGCCGCGACCAATCCCGGGGTCGCCCTGCTCGTCGCCCGCAACCGCGCCTTCATGGGCTGGGTCAGCAAGCCCTGGGAGCGGGCCCGGCGGCTGGTCCTGCGGCGCCGACGGGACATCCTCGCCCTCGCCCATTTCCCGGAATCGGAGTCGACGGTGCGGATCCTCGCCAAGATCCCCCCGTCGGCCCTCAATGTCCTCTGCCTCCGACGGCTGGGGTTCCTGCTCAAGACCGGCGAGCCCCCGCTGCTGCGTGCCCTCCAAGGACTGCCCGCCCTTTCCCGCCTGGCCGTCGACATCCTCACCGACCTCAACCTCCAATATCTGCGCACCCCGGCGATGCTCGCGCTGGCCTGCGCCAAGGATCCGGACAACGAGGATTATCGCATCCTGCGGGACACGATGTCCATGACCCTCTCGTTCTCCTCGCGCCTGAACCTGGCGGCGGAGCCGCTGTCCCCGCTCCATTCCCTGCGCCAGCTGCGCGCGACGCACGACCGCCTGATCACGGTCATCAACGGCTACCGTCCCCAGAGCCAGATCCCCTTCCCCGAGCCGCCCTTCCCGGACATGGTGACCGAGGGCCTCGCCATCGAGTACCTGCGGACGCCGGCGATGCTCTACGAGTGGGGGGAGGCCCAGCGCAACTGCGCGGCCTCCTACCATCAGCGCATTTGCGCGGGCACCACCTTCCTCTACCGGGTTCTCCGGCCGGAACCAGCCACCCTCTCGCTGAAGCAGTACGCCAACGGGGCCTGGGTGGTGGATGAACTGAAGGCCACCTGCAACCAGCCGGTCCGGAAGGAGACCACCGGCGCCGTCCGCCTGTGGATGCGCGCCGCCCACCTCGGGCTGGAGCAGTTCGCCCGCGCCTGCCCGCTGGCCGACCGCGAGGATGCGGAATTCGCCATCGAGGCCATCCACCACTGGCCCCAGGAGGAGCTCTGGGCGCGGCTCTCGCTGCTCGACATGTCCCCCGGCGTCGCCGCCATGCCGGAGGGCACCTACCATGCCGGCACCCTCTTCTGGATGTCGCGTCCGGAGCCCGCCCTGCTCGTCATGGCCCCCGACGGCGAACGCTGGAAGATCGCCGCCGTGCATTGTCCCCATGGACGCGGCGGCCTCTCCTGCCGGGCCCATGCCGCCGTCCGCCAATGGCTCTGGGAGAATGCCCGGACGGGCGATTGGCACCAGCTCGACCTGCCCCTGGTCGATGCCGCGCCCGGGGACGGACCGCGCCGCTCGCCGCTCGCCCTCCGCCGCCGTTCCCCGCCCCCCACGGTCGTCCGCCAGCTCGAATTCCCGGATTTGCTCCAGCCGGGGCGAGCATCATGAGCGGAAGCCCGTGCCACGCCCCCGTCCCGCGAGGACGAGCACGATTACGATTACGAGCACGAGGTCGAGAATGAGGAGGGGCCTTGGGCATGGGTTATGGCTTGGGGGTTTTCAGTCCTGAAGGGACGGCATGCCTTAGCCCAGGGCGTGAGCCCTGGGTAAGGCATCGCCCCCATGCCCGGAGCCCTGAAGGGGCGAAAGATCGAGGCCCCGCCGCCGCTCTCCGCGCTTCCGTCTTCGCACCCCGCCATGGCGTGGCAAGCTCCAGAATTTCCCCATCCCTTACCTCCAATTTCCCCGGTTCAGTTTCTGACGCTAAGGGACGTTCCAGAGGGAGAAAAGAAGATAATTCATGTGTGATGGGGAACGTTTATGGGGTCAGGCCC
>CAZBDL010000372.1:0-4006 GCA_964490525.1 uncultured Victivallales bacterium
CTGGCGCGCCTTGCGCCTGGGGATCGGGATGTCCTCGACGATGGGCTGCTCGCGGACGGGGATCTCGGCGACCACCGGCTCCGGGTCGTCATCGAAGTAGATGTTGACCTTGGTGACCGGATGGTAGATCTTGGAGGGGCGGATGCGCAGGGCGGTGATCTCCTCCTCCTTGGGCAGGTCGAGGGTGAAGCGGGTCTTATGGCCCTGGTCGAGGATGGTGGTGTAGGTGAAGACCCAGTTGTCGTCGCTGGTGAAGCCGTTGACCATGTTGCGGGGCTCGTGGTCGCCGCCGGGACTGGCCTGGCCCTTGCCCATGGCCAGGCCGTTGGGGAACGCGCAGAACGGGGCGATGTCGGTGTGGTCGACCAGCCAGCCGAAGCCGTCCTCGTCCGGCGTGTTCAGGGCCATCCAGGGATACATCTTCTGGCCGGTGTCCATGACCACGTCGCGCAGGGTCAGGCCAGAGGCCAGGCGGTCCATCGGATAGCTGAGGAGGACGCGCTCGCGCTCGAACTTGCGCAGGACATGGTCATGGCGGACTAGGCGGTTGAAGTCGGCCAGGCCGTCGGGGGCCAGGCCCCAGAGCATCAGCCAGCCGCCGCCGCGGCAGAAGGCCTCGACCGCCGCCTGGTTGTCTACCAGGGTCTTGAGGTTGGCGGCGGAGGCGTCGACGATGGCGACGGCGCCGTCCTGGAGGGCGGCGAGCGGCGAGGCGGCCGGGGTGGTGGCAAGGTCGATCCGCGCCAGCAGCTCGGCGCGGCGGTCGCCGTCGGGAAGCACGGCATGGACGGGGCGGCGCACCGGCCGGTAGGCGGCGGCATGGCCCAGGAGGTTGAGGAACATCTGCTGGGCGACCGCCTCGGCGGCGAGCTTGCCGCCGATCGCCAGCTGGGACAGGATCAGCAGCCCGTCGTTGACCTGGGACTCGAAGAGGGCGGTGCAGGCGAGGCTCTCATCGCACTGCAGCAGGCTGCGCCCGCCCTTGGATCCCTTCCGGTAGGCATTGCGGTAGAGGACATGGTCGTTGCCCCAGGTGAAGAAGTCCGCCTGGGCCAGGCCGGCAAAGGCGGGGTGGGTCAGGTCCTCGCTGAAGCCGAAGCGCCCGGTGTGGCGGGTCGGCTCGAGATCGGCGATGAGCGCGCGAAAGGCGAGCGGCGTCTCCTGGTCGAGGACAAGGATCCTCTTGCCGTCCGCCGCCAGCGCCAGCCAGCGCGGGTCGGTCGCCATGTCCGCCGCAATCGCATCGGGACCGACGACGACGACCTTGGTGCCGGCGGGCACGGCGTCCGGACCGGCGAACTCCGCAAAGGGAATGCCCCGGCCCTTCAGGAAGGCCGTCACCTTGCCGCGGGGATCGACGACGGCCAGCTCGCCGGGGTTGAATCCGGGATTGGGCATGGCCGCAGGCGCCAGGATGCGGACGGGCTTCTCCTCGCGGAAGAGCTCCTGGCCGCCGCGGGCCGCGGTCAAGATGAACGTGCCTGCGGTGGTCTTGACGACCTCCGGGACCGTGAGCATGGCCGTGAACTCCTGGGCCTCGCCCGGGGGGATTGTGAAGGTCTTGCTTTCCCCGGCGACCTTCTGGCCGTCGAGGCGGAATTCCCAGGCGGCGGTGATGGGGGCGGGGTCGCTGGTGTGGTTGAAGGCCTTCAGGGTGCGGCTGACCGTGGCGCCGGCACCCCAGGTCCAGTTCCACTGGCGGCAGAACACGGCGACCGGGCTCCAGCTGTTCCAGTACTGGCGTTCGCTGTTGCCCAGCCAGAAGTGGAAGCTGCCATATTCGCACCAGCGGTAGCCTTCGGAGAGCATCTTGGCCCACAGGCCGCGGGCCGCCATGGTCTCGCCGATGCCGATGAAGCAGCGGTCGCCGCCGATGGTCGCGAAGTCGGCGCCGGTGTAGCCCTCGGCGAAGTAGATCTCGCCGCCCATGATTGGACGGCCGGGGACCAGGCGCCAGGCGCCGCGCTGCGGGCGCTCCCGGTCGTAGAAGTGCGCCTTCGTGTAGGCGGCGTCGGGAAAGTCGCGGAAGGCGACGTTCATGAACTCGGTGTAGTGGGCGCCGTTCACCGGCAGGGACTCGTCGCGCAGGCAGTTGCCGCCATCGACCATCGCCGGCCGGGTCGGATCCAGCGCCATGACCTCCCGGACGCCCTTGGTCAGCTCGGGCTCGCATTCCCGCCATTGGCCCAGGTTGTTGACGTTGATGTAGGCGATCTCGTTCTCGACCGACCAGATGTAGATGCTTGGATGGTTGCGCTCCGCGCGGATCCAGGCGGCCATCTGCTTCCGCCAGGCATCCCACAGGCGCGCCTTGGCGACCGGCATGCCGTTGGCATCCTTCTCGCGCAGGCCACCGCCGTAGTTGGCGAGCTGGCCGTCGAAGGTGCCGGAGGAGCGCACCAGCATGCCGGTCTCGTCGAAGTGGGACAGGGCCTGGCGCCGAGTCATCGGGCCCCAGCCGCCATGGCTCCAGAAGCGCACCTGGTTCATGTGGCTGCGCCGCGACAGCTCGACCACCGCCTGCGGGCTGCCCGGCAGGTTTTGGTCCGCCCACATCGGCCACTTGATCCCGTTGATCCGGAACTGGTCGTCCGCCCAGCCGATGACCCGGAAGCCGAAGCGGGTGCGCTTCTCGTCCACCGCCTGGCCGTCGACCACCAGCGTCGTCCGCACCCAGTACAGGAAGGGCTTGTCGGGCCACCAGCGGGTGGGATTGGCCCAGGGCTGCTCAAGCTGGACCGTCTGCGCGGCCCCCGCAGGCAGGGAGATCGTCCTGGGCGCAAAGGTGCATTCGGCGGCGCCGCCTTCGCCGTGGTTCCAGGGAACGACGTCGTTGCGGATCTCGACCTCGACCGCCCGATCGGCGGGATTGAGCACGGTGACTTCCAGCCCGAGCTTGCCGTCCGCAGGCTTCGCGAAGACGTCGGTGGCGTAGACCGGCCCGGCCACCACGAGGCTGGCCGGCTCGAGCAGGCCGCTGCGGCAGTCGGCGGCGACCGGCAGGTCGTGCTTCGCGGCGACGCCCTGGTTGGCCTGCAGGAACTCGCGCGGCAGATTCCAGTATTGCCGGTTGCCCAGCGCCGCCGCATTCGAGTCATCCTGCGGATTCAAGGAATAGTACGGGTCCTTGATCGCCAGCACCAGCTCGTTGACCTGTCCCGGACGGATGACCCGCGACAAGTCCATCTGCCAAGCCGTATGGAAGGTGTCGGTCGATCCCGCACGCTGGCCGTTGACGAAGGCGGAGACGATCAGGGTCGAGCGCTGGACGTCGAGGAAGAACCCCCGGCCGGCGGCTTCCGCGGGGACATCGAGCCGACAGCGCAGCAGATAGCGGTGGGTGAAGGCCTGTTCGGGAAGCTGGTCCTCGCGGGCGCCGGGGGCCTGATAGGCGAACCAGCGCAACGCGCCGAGGTCGGGCAGCGCCTCGACCGGCTTGAGGCGGGTTGCCTCGGCGATCGGGAATTCCGTCTCGCCCCAGGGCGCATACTGCCACCGGCCGTTCAGCTCCGTCCAGGCGCGGCCATCGGCCCCGGGCTTGGCCTCGATCCTGAAGACCTGGGCCTCGGCGGCCCGCTCCCGCTCGCCGCGATGGTCGACGCCCGGCGCCCACTTCCCGCACGGGGAGAACTCGCCCGGTGCGGCGATGCACACCGCGTCCAGCATGTGCAGGATGCGGTCGGTCTTCTCCTTGCCCGGCTCGCCGACCTTGCGCGGCCGGTGCCGGAACCCGAGGCGGTGCGTGCCGGCCTTCAGCTCCGGGGAGGCAAGCCGGAGCCAGCCCAGCTCGTTCCAGGTCTGGATCGGCTGGACGTCGATGGTCGCCACGGACGGCGCGACCGTGTGCCAGTCGCCATCGTCCAAGCGCCAGTCGAACTCGCTGCGCGCGAACTCGTAGCCGATGCGCGCCCAGAGCTCATGCCTGCCCGCCGCCGACAGGTCGAAATCACCATGGAAGACCAGCCCCGCCTCGGGGACGAACTTCTCGACTTCGCCACCGCCCAGG
>CAZBDL010000373.1:0-3996 GCA_964490525.1 uncultured Victivallales bacterium
TCGCTGATCGTCCATGTCGTCCTGGTCGCCTTCATTGGCACCCTGATGATCATCACGCCGCCAGAGGAAGTGCCGGATATCGTGGTCACGCCGATGGAGGTCGACGTCATGCCGCCGAGGGAGATTCCGGATCCCCCGGACTATCCGGAGCCGGAACCGGTGGAGACGGTGATTGTCGACCCCGTGGAGGAGCGGCCGATGGCGCCCGCGGAGGTGCCTCTGAACGAGGTGGTGATCAATCCCGAGCCCTTCACGGTGGACATCCCCAGCTTCCAGCATCTGCGGCCGAACCATTCGGCGCTGACGTTGCCGGTCTATGCGGGGCGGACGGAAGCGGGGCGTCGGGAGGCGATCGGGAAGTACACGCCGCCGCGCCTGGGCCGTCGCACCGAGAAGGCGCTGCTGCGCGGCCTGCGCTGGCTGCGCGATCACCAGAACCCGGATGGCTCCTGGGGCGACGGCAACCCGCAGTATTCGCCGGCGCTGACCGGGTTGGCGCTGATGACCTTTCTGGCGCATGGCGAGACGCCGGCCTCGGTGGAGTTCGGCGGTTGCGTCATGGGGGCCATCCGCAACCTGATGGCGGCGGTGGCCCGGGGCGGCGGCGAGATCCGCGGCGCCAACAGCTATCCGCATGCCATCGCCACCTACGCCCTCGCCGAAGCCCATGCCCTGATCCCCAGCCCGGTCCTCGGCGACGCCCTCCAGCCGGCCGTGCGGCGCATCGTCCAGGGCCAGGGGCCGACGGGTGGCTTCAACTACAACTTCGACAATGCCCCGGGCGAGGGCGGCAAGCCCCGCGCCGACCTCTCCGTCGCCGGCTGGATGATCCAGGCCCTCAAGGCCGCCTTCGCCGGGGGCAGCGCCGTCCCCGGCATCGAGGAGGCCCTCGACCAGGCCGGCGTCTGCCTCCGGAAGGAATGGCATGACCCCCGCTCCGGCGGATTCCGCTACGAGGCCGCCCAGCCAGGCAGCGTCCGTGCCCCGATGACCGCCGTCGGCACCCTCTGCCTGCAACTGCTCGGCCACGGCCATACCCCCGAGGCCACCGCCGGCCTCGACCGCCTCGAGCGCGAGCATTTCGCCTTCGACTGGCGGACCCCCGAGCCCTGGCTCCTCTACCGCGCCTACTACCAGACCCAGGCCCATTTCCAGATGGCCGAACGGCGACGTCCGAAATGGGACGCCTGGAACCGCATCTTCACGGCCACCGTCCTCCGCGAGCAGCAGGCCGATGGCCATTGGCAAACCCCTGCCGCCCAATACGGTAAGGGCTCCGGCACCCATGGCGAGGCGATGTTCGAGGGCATCGACGGCCCCGTCTACGCCACCTCCCTTTCCTGCCTGATGCTCACCGTCTATTACCGTTATCTTCCCTCCTTTGCCGTCGTCGCCCCCAAAAACGTGCCTCCGACGCCTGACGACGACGGTGCCCTGGTCATCCAATGAACTCAAAGTGGTTGATTTGCGAATTTCGCGGAATTTTCCGGATTTTTATCTTGACAGACACCGAAGGGAGGGTAGATTGAGCATTGACGGAAGCTTGTCCACGAATTCAGCCATTGATTCAACAAGGGGATTGTCATGAGCGAGTATCAGGAACCTGAAGTTGGCCAGGAAGGGACGGAGACCCCGACCTACGACGACGTGCTGGCGGCGCAGCGGATCACCCTGCAGGACGTCAAGGAGCACATCACCGGCCCGGTGGTTTCGGTCATCGCGCACGTCATCCTGCTCGCCTTCCTGAGCACCTGGATGATCTTCGAGCCGATGCCGGAGAAGAGCGAGATCGAGGTGGAGGTCCAGGAGGTCGAGGTCAAGGAGCTGGAGAAGATTCCCGAGCCGCCAGAGCCCGAAGAAGTGGTTGAGCAGGAGATCGAGATCGAGCGTCCGGACGTCACCGTCGAGAACGTCGATGTCACCGTCGAGGACGTGGTGGTCGACGCGCCCGCCACGGAAGTGGTCATGCCCAGCCTGCTCAGCGTCAAGCCGAGCCAGTCGGCGCTGGTCATGCCGGCTCTCTTCGGCATGCGCAGCGGCAGCGGTCGCCAGGCGGCGCTGAAGCGCTACGGCGGCAGTTCGCGCACCGAGCGCGCGGTCATGAAGGGCTTGCGTTGGCTGCGCGACCACCAGAATCCGGATGGCTCCTGGGGCGATGGCGAGCCCAGCCATGCGCCGGCCTTCACCGGCTTGGCCCTGCTGGCCTTCCTGGCGCATGGCGAGACCCCGGCCTCGGCCGAGTTCGGGGCCTGTGTCCTCAAGGCCATCCGCAAGCTCATCGAGTATGTCGAGCGCGGCGGCGGCATGATCCAGGGCGCCAACGGCTATCCGCACGCGATCGCCACCTATGCCCTCTCCGAGGCCTATGCCCTGACCAAGATCCCGATGCTCGAGGATTCCGTCAACAAGGCGGTCGGGCGCATCGTCCAGGGCCAAGCCCCCCTCGGCACCTACAACTACAACTTCAACAACGCCCCCGGGGAAGGCGGCAAGCCCCGCGCCGACCTCTCCATCGCCGGCTGGAACTATCAGGCACTGAAGGCGGCCTTCGCCGGCGGCTCGACCGTGCCTGGCCTTGAGGAGGCCATCGAGAAGGGCATCAAGGCCCTGCAGACCGAGTGGTTCGTCAAGGACACCTTCAAGTACGAGGCATCGCAGGACAGCGGCAAGGACACCATGACCGCCGTCGGCACGCTCGTGTTGCAGCTCTATGGCGCGGGCAAGTCCAAGGAAGCCTTGGGCGGCCTGAAGAGCCTGGAGGAGAAGTGGTTCACCTTCGACTGGGACAATGACAAGGGGCAGTGGTTCCTCTACCGCACCTACTACCAAACCCAGGCGCACTTCCAGGGCAGCGAAGGCAAGGGCCCGAAGTGGAGCCAGTGGAACAAGATGTTCACCACCACCCTGCTGCGCAAGCAGTTCGAGGATGGGCACTGGGAGACCCCGGCGGCGGCCGCCGGGGGCGCAGGCCATGGCGAGGGCATGTTCAAGGGCATCGACGGGCCGGTCTACGCGACCTCCCTCTGCTGCCTGATGTTGACCGTCTACTACCGCTACCTGCCCACCTTCCAGGTGGTCGAGGCCAAGGAGGCGGCGGCGGAAAGCGCGGTCGTCGACGACCTTGGCCTGAAGATCGAATAGCCGGATTTCCTTCCGTACGCTAGCCCACATGCGGCCACCCCTGCCGGGTGGCCGCATGGCTTTTTGGGCGTGGCGAGAATCAACGTTCCCCATGCGCCAGGGAGATGCCTGGCCCTTGCCGGTGGCCTTGCCGGTCAGGGGCCGTAGAGCTCGGGACGGGCATCGGCCAGGACATGGAAGTGGCCGATCCTGTCGCGCCGGGCTTCAGCCAGACGTTGCGCGGGCAAGTCGACAACCAGCATGCCTTCCTCGCCGGTGGCGAGCTCGGCGAGGCATTCGCCATCCGGAGCGAAGACGGCAGCATAGCCCGGGAACCATTCGCCCTTGGCGGTTTCGCCGGCATTGTCGACGTAACAGGTGAAGAAGGTATAGTCGTAGGCCCGTGCCCGCCAGTAGAGATGGACATGGTGCCGCCGCCGCCGCAGGCATTCTGCGCGTCCGAGGCGGGCCAGCTCCGCGCCGTCGGCGGCATGGCAGGTGGGGGAGAGGATCAGCTCGGCGCCACGCCGCGCCAGGGTCTCGCTGGCCGCCGGGAAGGCGCTGTCATAGCAGATCAGCGTGCCGACCTTGAGGGGGCCAAGGTCGTGGACGGCCAGCTCGTCGCCGGCCAGGCAATGCTGCCGCTCCCAGGAAGTGCGATGGCATTTGCGGTGGAAATGGCGCAGGCCGCGACCGAGATGGGCCTGGGCGACATAGCACCCGCGGGCGTCGCGCTCCAGGAAGCCGACCGAGACGATCAGGCCGAGATCCTCCGCCAGGCGTGCCACGCGGTTGATCGCCTCGCCGTCGCGTTCCACGGCGGCCCCGGGCAGCAGGTCGAGGTCGTAGCCGGTGAGGAAGCCCTCCGGAAACACG
>CAZBDL010000374.1:0-3975 GCA_964490525.1 uncultured Victivallales bacterium
TCGGAAATCAACGACATGGCCCGCTTCTCCAGCTCCACCGTCTCTTTCCGGGCCTGCCGCAAAGCATGCTCGAAGAGCAGCAGCTCCTGGCTGGGATTAAGGTTGTTCGCCGGTTGCACGTCGGCCAGGTAGTCGAAGCGCTCGAATGTCACGGCATGGCCAATGCCCAGGCCGGCGTTGGCGGCAATCCCGCGCAGCATGACCTGGCTGGTCACGGGGGGCGCCGCCGGCGCCGTCGTCGGTGCCGCCGCCTCGACCGCCAGTTCCGCCAGCATCCGGGCATTCAGGATCAAATTCGCCAGCTGCCCGCTCAGCGACTTGACCATGTCCACCACCGCCGGCGGAAACCGCCCGGTGCGCCCGTCCTGCAGGTTCAGCACCCCCATCCGGCGCCCGCCGCTGACCAGGGGCACCGACATGAAGGCCAAGTAGGCCTCCTCGCCGATGCCCGCGATCTCACGGAAGCGCGGATGCGTGGCGGCGTTGCCGACATTGATAATCTCCGCCTGCTGGAAGCTCAGGCCGGTGATCCCCTCCCCCGGCTTGAGGCGGACCTTGCCGACGCACGCCGGGTTCAGCCCGTGCGTCGCCCGCAGGACCAGCTCGTCGGCACCGTCGTCCATGACGTAGATCGAGCAGACCGCCACATCGAGGCTCTCGGCAAGGAGACGGACAATCTCCGCCATGACCGTGTCGATGCGCTCGTTCTCGGCGATGATCTCCGAGACCCGGCGCAGGATCTGCAGTAGCTTGTTCAGCATGGCCTGACCTGGAGTTGTCCTGGCGTGGAGCGTGGGCCAAAGGCAAACCCATGCCGCCCGGAAAGGCCGGGCCTGACCGGGGCCGACAGGGAGACAAGATGCGTCGCTTGCGGAGGGGCGGGAATTTACGCATCCTTTCACGAAATGCAAGGCCGCCGACCCGCAATCCACTGGCCGCCTCTGGACTTTTGCCGGCGGCATGTTATTGTTTTTGCCAAAGGCAGTCCTCGGTTTACACACGGCGGGGCAACCCGCATCAGGGCGGACATCGACAGTGCGGATCGGCATCTTCGGCGACATCCACGGGAATCTCGAGGCATTGACGGCTGTCCATGCCGAGATTGCGCCGCGCGTCGACCAGTTGGCCTGCACCGGCGATGTCGTCGGCTACGGCGGCTCCCCGCGCGAATGCATCGCCTTCCTGGCCGAACGCAACATCCCTTGCGTCCGCGGCAACCATGACCACTACACTGCCCAGCAGGACTGCACCTGGAACATCCAGCCATACGCCCTGGAGGCCATCCGCTGGACGCAGGGCATCCTGGCCCCCGACGAGCGCATCTGGCTCGAGCAGTTGCCCGCCATGCTCGAAATCGCCGGCGTCACCCTCGTCCACGCATCCTTGCAGGCCCAGGACTTCCGCTCCTGGCCCTACATCCTCAATCCCCAGATCGCCATGTTCCACTTCTACATGCAGACCACCCGCTTCTGCTTCTATGGCCACACCCACCTGCCCCTCCAGTTCACCATCGACCGGGGACAGATCAGCTTCGAGTTCCTCTCCTCCCGGACGTTCCCCGCAGGCGACTCCTGCAAGTACTTGCTCAATCCGGGATCCGTCGGGCAGCCCCGCGATTTCGATTATCGCGCATCGGCGCTGATCTTCGACACCGACACCCTGGCGCTGGAGCTGTTGCGTGTCGAATACGACATTGCCATGGCGCAGACCAAGATCCTCGCGGCGGGGCTGCCGAAGATGCTCGCAGAGCGCCTAAGCAAGGGGCGTTAACCCACCCCCTCCGCGCCCAAAGCGGCATTTTTTACCGCGCCCCGCGGCAGCCAAATCCAGCAAATCCACCAATTCTGCTGGACGATGTCGCGCCAAGGGGATATAGTACTGCCACCATCGAACCACGGATCGACAACGAGCGAGAGGTCCACATGATCCAGTTGCCCAGGGCCAAGCCTATCCTGGCCGTGATCTGCCTGCTGGCCGCCGGCATTCCGCTGCTGGCTCAAACACCCACGACGCAAGCCATCGCCGCCCGCTTTGCCGAAGTTCAGCTTGATGCGGCCATGGAGCAGTGCTCCGAACTGGTCTTCAGCGAGGATGCCGACCCCATGGACCGGGCACGCGCCGTCGCCATGCTGGCCTTGGCCTATCACCTCCAGGACCTGCCCGATGCCACCGACCGCATCGGCCAGCTCCAGGAAGTGTGCGCCGACGACGACCACCTCGACCGGGCCTTGCTCCTGCCGGTGCTCGCCTTCCTGGCCGGGGAACAGCCTGCCGCGGCCATGACCGCCGCGATGGACTCCGCCACCCCGGATTGGCAGGCCTTCGGCCTTCTCTGCCAATATGTCGTGACCGTCCGCGCCAATCCCGATCCCCGCGTGCTCCACGGGATCTACCGCGACTACGCCGACGCCACGGCGATCATGGCCCGCGGCGATTGGGCCGCCGCCTGGACCGGGCGCCTGCCGCAATGGCAGAGGAGCCTCCAGGACAAACAGGAGCTCACACCGATGGAGCCCTTTGTCGCCCGGCGCATTCCGGACCAAAACCGCGAGCAAGAGGCCGCCGCCCAGGCCCAGGCCGCCCGCGCCGCCACCTTCGCCGCCGTCGGCCGCATTGTCGAAGCCTATCTGGAGAACCGGACGGCCGAGGCCGCCAAGCAAGCCAGGGAAGCAGCCCAGGGGCTCGGCGGGTTGACGCCGCCCGAGACCGATGCCTTCCGCAAGCTCCTCGCCTATCTCGGCGGCGACCGGGACACCTCATCGCGCGACATCTTCCAGCGTGCCCAGTCGGATCCGCCGCTTTGGGCCATCGCCTGCATCGCGATGTTCGCCCGGGATGTGGCCGCCGCCAAGGACGCCACCGCCCTTGACCAGGTCATGCTGCTCAACCATCTCGACAACTTCCATGGCAACCTCGGCCATGCCCGCAGCGAGCCCGCCGTCGCCCAATGGGAGAAGCAATCCCGCGAATGGGAAGCCTGGTGCACCGGCAGCTTCGCCGCCCGCCCGGGACTGCCCCCCCTGTTGGCCAGCCGTAGCGGTAAGGGCGCCGCGGCAACCCCGGCCGCCGCTTCCCCGGCCCCGCCAATGAGCGCCGCCGCCCCCAATCCCGCCGGCAATTTCCCGCCCCTCGCCGACATCACCCCGGAACAATTTGCGGAAGGCCGCGACGAGCGCTACAAGGGCAGGCCACGCCCCGCCGACCTGACCTTCGACGAGGCCCAGATGAAGCGCTATCTCGCCTCCCTTCCGGCGGAGCTTCAGGAGGTCGAAGGCAAGCGCGCCGAAATCGTCGGCAAGATCAAGCCCCACCTCGTCCATATCTTCGCCCGCAATCCCTATCGCGGCGAGATCAAGCTGCGCACCCGCACCCGCCGCGGCATCATTTCCATGGCCAACGAGAACATCCTCGTTTTCAAGTCCACCGAACGAGGCAAGCCCCAACGCATCAAATGGTCCGACCTCGCCGTCGACCAATATGCCGCCTTCCTCGAGCACTTTGCCCGCCAGCGCATGGGCGCCTCCGCCGGGCAGATCGGCCCCGAGGAACGCAAGCTGAACGCCGCCAACGACTACCTCGCCATGGCCTTGATCATGGACTGGTACGGCCTGTACGACAAGGCGCTCAAGCATGCCCAGCAGGCCGTTGCCACCGCCCCCGCCATCGAGGCCAGCGCCGCCCGCCTCGTCCTGCCATGAAGACCCTTGCCCACCTCTTCGCCAACAACCGCCGCTGGGCCGAGGACATCCGCGCCAGGCAGCCCGATTTCTTCGCGGAGCTCTCCCGGCAGCAGAGCCCGCAATACCTTTGGATCGGCTGCTCCGACAGCCGCGTCCCCGCCAACGAAATCGTCGACCTCCGCCCCGGCGAACTCTTCGTCCACCGCAACATCGCCAATGTCGTCGTCCACACCGACATGAACTGCCTCTCCGTCCTTCAGTATGCCGTCGACGCCCTCCAGGTCAAGCACATCAT
>CAZBDL010000375.1:0-3958 GCA_964490525.1 uncultured Victivallales bacterium
GGCAAGCAGGACAATCTGCCGGGCCTCGAGGATGGTGCCGATGCCCATGGTCAGGGCGCGCCGGGGCATGTCCTCCGGACGCGCGAAGAGGGGGCCGTTCTGGGCGATGGTCTCGGGGGTCAGGGACTTGTCGCGGGTGCGCGAGGAAAGCGCCGAGAGCGGTTCGTTGAAGCCGATGTGCCCGGTCGCGCCGATGCCGAGGAGCTGCAGGTCGATGCCGCCGGCCCGGCGGATGGCCGCCTCGTAGGCGGCGCATTCGGCCTTGAGGTCGCTGGCCATGCCCAACGGCAGGAAGGTGTTGCGCAGGTCCACGTTCACCCGCGAGAAGAGCTGGGCGTTCATGTAGCTGCGGTAGGAGCCGGGGTGCTCCGCGGGCAGCCCGATGTACTCGTCCAGGTTGAAGGTGCGCACCAGCGAGAAGTCCAGGCCCGCCTCGCGGTGCATCCCCGCCAGCAGCCCGTAGACCGTCTCCATCGTGCGGCCGGTCGCCAGGCCAAGGACGCTGTCGGGCTGACGCCGCAACTGGCGGTCGACGAGCCGCGCCACCAGGCGGCAGGCGCTGGCGGCATCGGGGCGGATGATCACTTCCATGGCAGGCTCTCCCGTGGATTTTCTTCTTGCCCTCAACCCCGGGCCGGGGATTGCCGCGGGGCCCTTGCCCCCCATGACAGAATGGACGATACCATACCCCTCCCCGGCGGATTTTCCCCCCGCGTGTCCTTCATGGCACGGACCAAACGGACGGAACAGTCGGGACGGACCCAACGGACCCAACGGACCAAGCGGACCAAGCGGACGAGGATCGGATGGGGGCTTCGGAAGACCGAGGTTCGCCCGGTCATACCCGGAGGAGGTGGTCGGCGAGGTCGGCAAAGCGATCAACGGCCAGGTCATGGGGCTCGTTGCGGGGGTTGCCGAAGCCGTAGCGGGCCAGGCAGCAGCAGAAACCGGCCTGGCGGCCGGCGGCCAGGTCGGTCCAGTTGTCGCCGAGCATCCAGGCCCGCGCACGGGGGGCACCGGTGCGCGCCAAGGCCGTCAGCAACCCCCCGGGATCCGGCTTGAGGGGCGCGTCGCCGCCGCCCAGGACCACGACGAAGAGGCTGTCCACCGCCAGCGAGGCGAGCAGTTCGCGGGTCGCCTCGGCGGGCTTGTTGGTGACCACCGCCAGGGCCCAGCCAGCGGCATGGAGGCGCTCAAGCCCTTCCCGGACCGTGGGATAGAGGGCGGTATGCGCCTGGAGATGGACATGGTAGAAGTGGCGCATGCGCTCCCGGGCCTCGGCCGGATCGTGAGGGCATCCGGCGAGGGAGCGCTCGATGAGCTTGACGACGCCGTCGCCGACAAAGCCGGTGACGGCGTCAATCGTCAAGGGCGGCAGGCCATAGTCGGCACGCAGGGCGTTGACCGCCGCCGTCAGGTCGGCGCGGGTGTCGGCAAGCGTGCCGTCCAGGTCGCAGACCAGCAATCCTGCAGGAGTCGTCATGGTTCTTCCTCTGGCTGTCCGGGCAGCCAAGCCCGGCATGTTCCCGGCATGAATTCGCCGAAGTCGAATTGCAATTTCCCGACGATACTGTACCCTTCGCTTTCAAATCATGCAGGGCCAGCCATGAAACGACCTCCCCAGCAGCGGCTGTTCATCGCCATCGATCCGCCCGAAGCGCTGCGGACGGCATTCGCCGCCGAAAGCCGACGCCTCCCGTCGGCCTCCGGTCTCGCCTGGACTGTCCCGGGGCAGCTTCACCTGACGCTCCGCTTCCTGGGGGAGACCGACGAGATCACGGCGGCGACGGTGCGCGGCGGCCTCGAACGCGTCGCCTTCGCCCCGTTCCGCATGGTCACCTCCGGCATCGGCTTCTTTCCCGGGGAACGCGACCCGCGTGTGCTCTGGCTCGGCGTCAACCACGACGAACGCCTGCTGGTCTTCAAGGCGCAGATCGACAAGCTCCTGGCGGCGCGCGGCTTTCCCCGCGAGAACCGTCGCTTCACGCCACACCTCACCCTGGCGCGGATCCACGAGGAACTCGCCCCCGAGATGCTGCCGCAACTGCGCGACCTGCGGCTTTCCGGGCAAGGCATGGTCGTCGACCGCTTCCACCTCTATGCCAGCGAGCTGACCCCAACCGGCGCCCTCCACACGGTCCTGCAGACCTACGCCGCCCAGGCCGCCCCGATTTCCTGACCGCTGGAGCGCGACATGGCGATGGGCAGGCGCGAACCAGGGACGATGACGGCAGGCCAGGCGGCGGGGATGGCGCTGGCCGTGGCCCTGCTGCTGGCCGGCGCCTGCGGCAAGCGGCAGAAGGGGATCCCGGAGGCCCCTGCCCCGTCATCCGCGACACCCCGGACCAATCCGGACTGGCCCGTCTTCCGCGGCAATCCCGCCCTGACCGGGGTCGCCGACGCCGATCTGCCCGAGGCCTTGAGCCTGGCCTGGCGTGTCGACCTGGACGGCGAAGTCAACGGCGCCCCGGCGGTGGGCGGCGGGCGGGTCTTCATCGGCACTTCGGCGGGAACCCTCCATGCCTTGGCCCTGGCCGATGGCCGCAGCCTCTGGCGCCATGCCGCCGGGGCGCCGATCGAGGCACCGCCGATGCTGGCCGGGGAAACGGTCCATGTCGGCGACGGCAACGGCGTCCTCCATGCCGTCGCCGCAGACACGGGCGAACTGCGCTGGCGCTTTGCCTCCGGCCAGTCGATCACCGGATCGGCGAACGCCGCAACGCTACCCGACGGCCAGGTCTTGATCCTCTTCGGCAGCCATGACGGCAACCTCTATGCCCTGCGGGCGACGGATGGCCGCGAGGCCTGGCGACACCACACCCGGAACTTCATCAATGGCGCCCCGGCCGTGGTGCCCGGACGCATCGTCTTCGGCGGCTGCGACGCCCAGCTCCGCTGGCTCGCCGCAGACACCGGGAAGCGGGAGGCGTCGGTCGACGTCGGCTCCTACCTGCCCTCCTCGCCCGCCGTCGCCGGCGGCCGCGCCTATGCCGGGCATTATGGCGACGCCTTCGTCTGCATCGACCTGGAAACGGCGGCCGTCGTCTGGGAGTTCCGCGACCCCCGCCAGCCGGCCCCGTTCTTCGCGCCGCCCGCCGTCGCCGACCGTCTGGTCGTCGCAGGGGCCCGCAACGGCTGTGCCTACGCCCTGGACCGCGCCGACGGCCGCCTGCACTGGTCCTTCCAGGCCCAGGGCGACATCGACGCCGGGCCGCTCGTCGCCGGCGACAAGGTCCTGGTCGCCGCACGCGACGGGCGCCTCCACCTGCTGCGCCTCGCCGACGGCACGCCCATCTGGTCCGCCGACCTCGGCAGTCCCGTCGCCGGGTCTCCCGCCCTCGCCGGCGGCCTGCTCCTGGTCGCCACCGAGGATGGCGCCCTCCACGCCTTCCACTGAGGCTCGCGCGCCCGATCCCAATGTATGGCGCTTTCGCGAAAGCGCCTCGGGGTGGGCGGCAGGTTCGGCGCCGGGCGCCGTCGGAGGCCGTGCCGGTTTCGGCGAAACCGGCATACTTCCCGGCCGGCCCGTGGCACGGGAGGTGACCTCAGGCGTATGGCGCTTTCGCCGAAAGCGCCTCGGGGTGGCGGCAGCTTCGGCGCCGGGCGCCGTCCACGCATGGGTGGAACCTGGCTCGCGAAGTTCGCCGGATGGTGGCATAGTATGGGCTTTGCCAACGGGGACGGCAAGCCGCCGTCGCGAAGGATTTCTTGCCATGAGCCTCCCGTCCGAAGACGCCTCGCCTCCAGCCAACCCACTGGGCTTCGTCCCGGGCTCACCCTGCTTCCGGGCGATCCTCGTGGCGGGGATCCTGCTGGCAGCCATTGGCCTGGTCTGGCTGATGGCGGTGTTCCGTCCGCAATCGACGTTCCGGGTGCCCGAGGAGCGGATCCGCGAGATTCGCGTCTGCGAGGTCCGCAAGGCCCCGCAGCGGGCCACCTACCTGGGCTACGGCACGGT
>CAZBDL010000376.1:0-1080 GCA_964490525.1 uncultured Victivallales bacterium
GACCGGATTGCCCAGGATGGGGCCGACCTGCCCTCGCGCACCATTCCCTTCGCCTATCGCCCAGGTCAGACCCTGGCGGCGAAGGAAGGGGAAAACGCTTAGACAGGATTCACAGGATGGACAGGAAACGAAAGGATATTGCCATGGACAGCACGATTATGCGACGGAACCAGAGACTGCAACGGCCCGCATTCACCCTCATTGAGTTGTTGGTGGCCGCGCCCGGCGCAGTCCCGACAGGGACGAAGCTGAGAGCAACTCGATTCACGTTGATCGAGTTGCTCGTGGTGATCGCGATCATCGCCATCTTGGCGGCGATGCTCCTGCCGGCGCTGAAGAAGGCGCGCGACGTGGCCAAGCAGGCGGTGTGCAACAGCCAACTCCGCCAGGTCAGCTTCAATTTCCATGCCTACCTTGACGACTATGCCTCCTACTATCCCCCCAGCTTTAGCCATGCGACCGACAATGTGACATGGGCCTGGAATCGCTACTCCATGGGCGACTACTTCAACTTCGAGGGGCTGCCCGGGCGCAACCCGATCTTCGTCTGCCCGTCCGCCATCAATGACTCCGCCCTCGCCATGCCGGATCCTCCATCCTTGCCGCGCGACTATGCCTACACCTACGGCAGCAAGTGGGATCCGAATGTCCGCCCGATCGGCTGGCAAGTCTGCGAGCTGGCGAACATCCCCGCCACCAAGATGACCACGGTCCAACGGCCGGATCGGACGATCCTGGTCGCGGAACGCGCCAGGACGGAATGGGCTGGCAAGGTCACGCCCCAGAACTGGGCCAGTGGCTGGGGCATTGGCCTGGCTTGGCAGAACAACGTCAATGCCGACCTGATGGACGTGGCGCCGACGGTCGTCTTCAACCGGCACAACAACCGCATCAATGCCGTCCATGCGGACGGGCATGCCGAAACCCATGGCCGCCAGGACTTCACCAACGGCAACCTGTTCCGGATCAAGAAGCCATGAACCCACGGAAATACGGCGAGGATCCCGGGGCCGGCAAGCGGATGCCGCGGCCGGCGGAGCAGGCGTGCTTCTGCGGGCGGGACGACGGCTACCGCGGGGC
>CAZBDL010000376.1:1180-2363 GCA_964490525.1 uncultured Victivallales bacterium
GGCATCGGCTTCGTCTTCATCCACACCCGCTACCAGGACGGGCGGATGCTGCATGTGCAGACCAGCCGGGACGGACGCACCTGGTCGACCCCCAGGCCGATCGCGGGCATTGAGCAGGGCCACTATCACGTCTCGGCCCGGCACGGAAACAAGGTCGGCCTGGCCTGCAATTTCCATCCCCAGGTTGGCGGCCTCGACGCCCGCACCAACCTCTACTACCTGGAGTCGGCCGACGGCGGCGAGACCTGGACGACCGCCGACGGCGCCCCGCTGACCACGCCGCTGCGCGAAATTCGCAACCCGGCGCTCGTCCATCCCTACCAGGACGAAGGGCGCCTGGTCTACCTGATGGACCTGAACTTCGACGCGGCGGGGCGTCCGGTGGTCCTGTACCTGACCTCGCACGGGCATGTCCCCGGTCCGGAGGCCGGGTCGCGGACCTGGACGGTGGCGCATTGGGCCGGAAGCGGTTGGACCATGACCCCGGTCACGGAATCGGACAGCAACTACGACTGCGGCTGCCTGCGGATCGACGGCGACACCTGGCGGATCATCGGCCCGACCGAGACCGGTCCGCAGCCCTGGACGCCCGGCGGCGAAATGGCCCGCTGGCTCAGCCGCGACGCGGGCAAGACCTGGGCGCGCGAGGCCATCCTGACGGCGAACAGCGAGGTCAACCACACCTATGCCCGGCGCGTGGTCGATGGCCATGCGGACTTCGCCGCCCTTTGGGCCGATGGCGACACCGATGCCTTTTCCCAGTCCTTCCTGTATTTCTGCGGGGCGGAGGGCGATCGCGTCTTTCGTCTGCCGCCGGTCATGACCGAGGATTTCGCCCAACCCGAGGAGTTCCGCGCATGAGCCTGCTTCGTCCACTCGCCGCCGCCGCTGCGATCTTCGCGGGAGCCTCCCTCCAGGCCACGTCCCCCGCTGCCCTGCCGACGCCGGACGGCGTCAACGCCCTGGGCAAGCCGTCGCTCGACGCCTACACGGCCAACGGGGCAGGCGTGACCGGGGAGCGCATTCCGGTCACGGGCATGCCGTTTGCGGAGGCGCTTGCCGTGCAGGTCTCCGCCAAGCCGGAGAAGGTGCACCAGGCCAACATCAGCGCCGCCAACGCGGTGCCCCTGGCCAAGGGCGACATCGTCTTCATGCGCTGGAGCGGGCGCAGCCTGAACGAGGG
>CAZBDL010000376.1:2463-3935 GCA_964490525.1 uncultured Victivallales bacterium
CCGGCGAGATGCCGTCCGAGTGGGAGGACGACTCGGCCTGGGCCGACGTCGACGTGGCGTATTCCCGGCTGACCGACAATCCGTTCAAGGGCGAGGCGGCGATGCGGGTCACGGTCTCCGCCATCCGCAGCGGCATGGTGCTGTTCCGCATTCCCGGCGTGCCCCTGGCCCCGCCGTACTTCGCCAAGGTGGCGGTGGCCTTGCGCTCCTCGGGCGGCATGCCGGTCAAGTTCGGCATCCGCAAGATTGGTGCGCCCTACAGCTACTACACCCAGCGCGAGGTCACGGCCAATCCCGAGTGGGCCCGCCACGAGCTGCTCGTCCCGCCGGTCGCCTCCGACCCCAACGCCTGCCTGATGATCGAGATGGGGATTGCGGGCACCCTCGAGGTCGACGAGGCCACCATCGAATACCTTACCCCCGACGAGGTGGCGGGAGGGCTGGACTTCTCGGGCAACCTGTTGCGGGTCAGCTCCTTCCCCGAGGGCATTGCCCCGCCCTGGAACCCGCACCACGAGTCCTACAAGCCGGAGAACTATGCCGCCGACCCGGAGGTCGTCGGGCCGACCGGACAGCCCGCGCTGCGCATCCGCACCATGCCCTACGGCAACAACGCGGGCGTCGCCGCCGTCACCACCCCCTTCTTCGGCATGGGCGGCAAGGACTACACCTTCAGCGTCTGGATGCGCGCCGAGACCTCCGGCCACACCCTCAACCTGCGCATGGGCCCGCCCAGCCAGCAGCTCTGGTTCGACCCCTACCAGAAGACCGTCGCCCTCGGCAAGACCTGGAAGCGCTTCCGCCACACCGTCAAGCTGCCCTACGCCCCGGATGGCTTCTACATCGCCCAGGTCATGAACTGGGGACCGGCGGGCACCATCTGGATCGACGGCGCCCAGGTCGAGGAGGGGGCCGATGCCACGGACTTCCGCCGCACCGGCCAGGTCGAGGCGGTAATCCAGCCGGAGGCGTCCTATGGCCTGGTCGAGCAGGGCCAGCCCTTCCGCCTGCGCCTCGCCGTCTACGACCAGGTCGCGGACGGCATGGTCCTGAAGTCCGAGCTGTTCGACGCTTTCGGCAAGTCCTGGCCGATGCCCGACGTGCCGCTGACGGCGGGCCAGGGGTTCCGGACGGAGTTCACCCTTCCCGAGGCGGGCCAGCCCGCGCTCGGCAGCTACCGGCTGGAATACCGGGTCGCGGACCAGGATGGCCAGGACGCCTCGAAGATCGGCGAGGTCCTGCTCCACCGCGTCCGGCCCGCGAAGTACGCGGACCAGCTCCGTCCGGACTCGCCCTTCGGCACCCACCTCACCTCCAACCGCGAGATGCCCAAGGTCATGCGGCGCCTCGGCTTCACCTGGGCGCGCCTGTTCGGCACGCACTGGCAGTCGGTCGAGAAGGAACCCGGACGTTGGGACTTCACGGGCATGGACAAGTACATCGCGCCGATGCATGAGGCGAACCTTTGCCTG
>CAZBDL010000377.1:0-3926 GCA_964490525.1 uncultured Victivallales bacterium
CGCCCGCAACATCCAGGCCAGCTTGGTGATGGCGCCGTCGTTCTCGCGGATCGAGCCCATGTGGCCGGTGGCCCCGAAGACCTCGAGGCGATGGTGGCCCGGCCCCGCCGGAACGAGCCGGTAGTGCCGCGCCACCTTGGGCAGGCCGGTCTGGGGATCGACGACCCGGGTCTTGTCGCCGTAGGCCGCGACATACCCGTCGAGTCCTTGCCGGAGCAGGCGTTCCAGCTCCGCGGCAGGCATGTCCGTGCCGATCTCGGCGGCGACCTCGCCGCAAATGCGCGAGGGATGCGCGCCGAAGGGGCCGAGGATGCCGTGGCAGGTCTGCACCGGGCGATGGGGAAAGAGGGGATGATCGCTTTCCGCGCGGATGGCCGCCCCGGCCGTCTCCATGGCCAGGATCGCGTCGACCGCCGCGCCGAGGACGGGGGACTGCGAGGTCTGCAGTTCGGCCCGGTACCAGGTCGCACCCCGGTTGGCCGGGTGGAGCCCGAGGTCGGCGCATTCCAGGACGAGCAGGGAATCGTATTCGCGGCGCAGGGCGGGGTCGAGGGCCAGGGACAAGGAGCCGTTGCCACCGGTCTCCTCCTCGACCACGAACATCAGCAGCACGGGGCGGGCAAGGCGGACGAGGCCGCGCCGCCGCAGCTCGGCGAGCACCGCCGCGGACTGGACCATGACCACGCAGGAGGCCTTGTCGTCGTTCGCGCCGCGCCCGAGGATCCGGTCTCCCTCCCGGCGCGGCGGGAGGTAGGGGGCGACCACATCAACATGGGCATTGAGGGCCGGACGCCGTCCGGGCCGAGCCGCCGCCCCGGGGTCAGCCGGGAGGCGCGCCAGCAGGTTGCCGCGCCCACGATAGGCCTCCTCCGGCGAAAGTCCCTCGGGACGGGCGGGCGTCTTCGTGAAGTGCAGGGGCGAGTATGCGGGATGCCGGGCGATCGCCGGATCCACCGCGCGGACCTCGGTGGACGCCCCGGCCTCCGCGAGGGCGGTGCGCAGCTCGCGGAAGACCTGCGCCTCGGCCGCCCGCATGACCGCCACATCCGGGTTCGGCGTCGTGTCGACCAGGCACAACCGCAGCAGCAGGTCGGCGCTGGCCGCGCCGAACTCCGCCCTGGAGACCAAGGCGTCGACCGCGGCGATCACATCATCCAGGGAGGCATCTGCCATCGTCGGCCCCATCCATGCGGCGGGCAATCCCGATTTGTCGTTCCGTTCCGGTCACTCACTGTACCGTGCCGACGGCACATTTCCAGGGCCACGGACCATGCCGCAGACGCTGAACTTCATCCTTGGTGCTCCCGGGCCGGCCCCGTCCCCGGAGCACGGCCATGGGCTTGACAGAATGGAAAACGGGGATACCTTGCCGCCCGTTGCACGAGAAGCCTCTTGCCGGGAAAGACCGACCATGCCCAAGTCAACGCCAAATGCCACGTCCAAGAGCAAGCCCAAGGCGACCCCCAAGGCTCCCTTGACCGACACCCAGCTCTTGCGCCTACCCAACTTCCGGGGCGACAAGAAGAAATCCTACGACGCCCTGATGGCGCTGCGGGACCGGGTCTGCGCCCAGATGAAGTTCCACTCGGACGAGGCCCTGGACGCCGTCAAGAACTCAAGCGGCGAACTGACCAGCATGTCGACCCACATGGCCGACGCGGGCAGCGACAACTTCCTGCATGACATGGAGCTGAACCTGATGACCAGCGAGGGCAACGTCATCGAGCTGATCGACGAGGCCATCGAGCGGCTGATCGACGGGGACTACGGCAAGTGCCTCGACTGCGGCTGCGACATCAATCCCGAGCGCCTTGAGGCGATGCCCTACGCCCAATGCTGCATCCGTTGCAAATCGGCCCGCGAGAAGAACAACGGCATGCCCCCGGGGCACTAGGGTTGAAGCGGATCGCACCCCATTCTCCGGAGGAGCAGCGCTTCGTCCATTGGGCCTTGGCCCTGGCGGGAGTCCTCTTGCTCCTTGACCAAGCCACGAAGATTGCCGCCGAGCAGCTGCTCACCGGACGCGGGGCGGTGATCGTCGTCCCCGGCCTGTTCAACTTGGTCTACGTCACCAACAAGGGGGCCGCCTGGGGCATGTTCAGCGACCTGGCGGCCGGACGCTGGCTGCTGCTCGGCATCTCCCTGGCCGTCACCCTCCTGATCGCCTGGCAGTTCCGGCTCCTGACCGAGGGCCACCCCGAGCGCTTCCTCGCCCTCGGCATGGTCCTCAGCGGCATCGTCGGCAACGGCATCGACCGGATCTGGCGCGGCGAAGTCGTCGACTTCCTTGATTTCCACCTCTCCGGCCGCCATTGGCCCGCCTTCAACGTCGCCGACAGCGCCATCTGCGTCGGCGTCGCCATCTTTGTTCTCTCCTCCCTGCTGCGGCCAGCCGCCGATGCGGCGCCCCCGCCGTCCCCGCCGGGGGCATGATGCCCCCCCCCGCATCCCTGGGCGATGGACAAACCGGCTTCGGAAGGGGATATTCATCGCGGCATGACGGAGGCATGGCGATGGGCAACCGTCCAAAGGGAATCTACTGTCTGGAGTCGGGCGAGTGGTTCGACACGATGAAGAAGAAGCACTCGGTCGAGCCGATCCTGCAGTTCCTGCGGGGCTCGCCCTTGGCGGTGCCCTACATCCACCGCGACATCGCCACGGACGTCGAACTGCGCTACTACCTGCGCAAGTGGCTGCTCTCGAAGCACCGCGACTACCCGATCCTCTACCTGGCCTTTCATGGCAGCCCTGGCGGCATCCACCTGGCGGGAGAAAACGGGCGCAAGCTGGTTGTCGGGACCGACGAGCTGTTCGAGCTGCTCCGGGGCCGATGCCGACGGCGCCTGATCCACCTTGGCTCGTGCAGCGTGCTGAACCTGCACAGCAGCGTCGTCGAGCGCTACCTGCGCGAATCGCGGGCCGTGGCCATCTCGGGATTCGCCGACGACGTCGAGTGGGTCAACTCCTCGGTGCTGGAGATGCTCTACTTTGCGGAGCTGCAAAACTTCCAGCTCACCAAGGCGGGGATCGATGCCGTCCGCCGCCGCCTGGCGCGCCTGGCGGGGGGCATGCGCCGCCGCCAGCGCTTCGTCATCCGCACGCGCCGGACCACCTGACCAGGGCGCCGGGGCCTATCGGCCGCGGCGTTGCCACTCCATGGGGAGGTGATAGGGCAGGTCGAAGCGGCGATAGTCGGCCACCTCGGCCGCCGGGCCGACGGCGACCGCATACAGGGTGGCCCGTTCGGCACGGATGCGCAGGCGGATCTCGCGCCCGGCGAGCCGGGCCGGATCGCCCCCGTCCCAGCGCAACGGCAGGCGCCAGCCGCTTCCCGTGACCGGCGGGCAGGCCGCGAAGGTGAAGGGGGCGATGGGCAAGCCGGCGACATCGACGACTTCGCCCCGGATCTCGCCGCCCGCTTCGACATCGGCATTGACGAACACCGCCGGCTCGTCCGTCCAGAACGGGCGGGTCAACAATTCACCCCGTTGGGCGCGGATGCCGACGAACCGGTCGGGACGGCAGGCGGCATATCCGATGGCCCAGCCAGGGCGGCCATCCGGCCCCCGATCCTGACCGTGGCGGCAAAGCGACCCGGCATAGTAGAAACGGATTTCCTCCGCGAGGGGCACCGGCGAGCTGGCCATATGGATCTGGCCATGGCCGAAGACGCCGGGATCGGCCGGACGGGGGAGCCAGGCCTCGCCGAGGGACGTCCGATGCCAGGCATACCCACCGCGCCCATGGACCAGTTCGACATCGAGCACGCCCAGGGGCTTGGTCCAGACCAGGTCCTCGGGATCGGTACGGTAGACCCAAAGCGTACCAATCTCATACGGGCCGTAGGCCATCGTCCCCAGGCCATAGAACTGGACGTTAACGCCATCCCCAGGCTCGGGCTCGAGGACGACCCGCGGCCGGGTGAA
>CAZBDL010000378.1:0-3919 GCA_964490525.1 uncultured Victivallales bacterium
ACTCGTCGGAGTTGGTGGCATTGCCGCTGCGCCAGGTCGGGATCTGCCCGGAGGGTCGGCGACGACGCAGCTCGTCGGCGTTCGCGGCGATGTCCGCGGCGGCGAACTTCGCCACCACCAGCGCCTCAAGCAGGCTGTTGCTGGCCAGTCGGTTGGCACCGTGGAGCCCTGTGCAACCCGCCTCGCCGGCAACATGGAGGCCGACGATGCCGGTGGCGCCGTGGACATCGGTCTTGACACCGCCGCAGCAGTAGTGCGCGGCCGGAACCACCGGGATTGGCTCGCTGGCGAGGTCGAAGCCCGCCTCGCAGCACTTCGCGTAGATATTGGGGAAGCGCGAGCGCAGAAAGGCCTCGTCGTGGTTGCGGATGTCGAGGTAGACGCACTCCTCACCGGTGCGCTTCAGCTCGTGGTCGATGGCGCGGGCGACGACGTCGCGCGGGGCCAGGCTGCCGAGGTCATGGTAGCGGTGCATGAACTCGACCAGTTCGCCATCAGCGTCGCGCCGCTTGAGCACGGCGCCCTCGCCGCGGAGGGCCTCGCTGATCAGGAAGGAGCGGATCACCGGATGGTACAGCAGCGTCGGATGGAACTGGAAGAATTCCATGTTGGCGATCGGCGCGTGCGCCCGGTAGCACATCGCGATGCCCGCCCCGCACGCCGTGTCCGGGTTGCTGGTGTAGAGGTAGACCTTTCCCGCCCCGCCGGTGGCGACGATGGTGCTGCGGCTGACGAAGGTGCAGACGCGGTGGTCGCGGACGTCGAGGACGTAGGCACCGAGGCAGACGTCCTCGCCGATCCAGCCGAGGCGCCCGGAGGTGATGAGGTCGACCGCGACATGGTGCTCGAAGAGGCGGATACGGGGCTCGCGGCGGCAGGCCTCGACGAGGGTGCGCTGGACCTCCTCGCCGGTGATGTCGCCAGCATGGAGGACGCGGCGCCGGGTATGCCCGCCCTCGCGCCCCAGGTCGAACTCCTCCTCGTGGGACTGGGCGCCGAGGTCGCCGCGGGTGGTGAAACGGGCACCGAGGTCGATCATCTCGCGGATCTCCGCGAGGCTGAAGCCGAGCCGCTTGCCGCGCAGGATCAGCTGCAGGCGGGCGCGGTCGCGGCGCTACCGCCTCGTCGCAGAGGTGGTCGCCCGCCGCCAGCGTGTCGGCAAGGTGCGCATCGAAGGAGTCCGCCGTGTCCATGACACAGGCGATGCCGCCCTGCGCATGCTGCGTGCTCCCCTCCCCCGCCGTGCGCTTGGTGACCACCGCCACCGTCCCGAACGGGGCGAGGTGCAGCGCCGCAAACAGGCCGGCCAGCCCGCTGCCGATGACCAGGTGGTCGACCTCGATGATGTCGCGCGAATCCAGCATGGCGCGTACTATACCCGCCTCCGGCGGAAATGCCCGCCCATGGCATCTGCCAAAAACGAGGGTATTTTCCCCCCGCCCCCGCAACCTGAGGGAATCCGACCATGGCAGCGACGGACAACGACCAACCGGATCGCGACTCCCCCCGCAAGGCGGCGGCCTGGTGGCTGCTGGGCGCGGTGGCGCTGCTGCTGCTGGGCCTGCCGGCGGCCATGATGGCCCGCCGCCACCTGGGCTCGCCCGCCGAGCGGGAAATGCGCCTGATCCTGCGCGATGTCCGGCGCGAGGCGCGGGACAATGCCGGCGGTGCCATCTCGGCCCTGCGCCAGACCTTGCGCATGGCGTCGTCGGAGCTTTTCGGCGGGACACGAGATACCGACGACAAGCCCGATCCCCAGGCCCGCATCGCGGCTCTGGGCCCGGAGGCCGCCCCGCTACTGGCCAAGACCCTCCGCCGCAACCGTTCCGTGCCTGTGCGCGAATTCTGCGCCGAGGCACTGGCGCCATGGGCCGGAGATCCCGCGATCCTCGCAGAGATGCTTGCCGCGCTGCACGACGAACCGCAGGATCCGGTGCGCGCCGCCATCCTCAAGGCGATCGCCACCCAGGATGCGCCCGGGATCTCGGCCGTCCTGCTGGATCATCTCCGCACCGATCCCGCCCCGGACGTCCGAACTATGGCCGCGAAAGGGCTGGCGCGCCATGATGATCCAGCCGTTTCCGACGCCCTCGCCAAAGCCCTGACCGGCGACTCCGCCGCCGATGTGCGTGAGGCAGCCATCGCCATCCTCGGCGGACGCGGTGACGAACGGCATCAGGGGCTCCTACTGACGGTGCTCGCAGGCGACCCCGCCGCCCAGGTCCGCACGGCGGCCGCCGTGGCCCTGTCCGCGAGCGTCGATCCAGCCGCCGCCAAGGCGCTCGCCAAGGCCCTGCGCGAGGATTCGTCCGAGGACGTCCGGCAAACGGCCATCGAAGCCATCATGAGCTTCGATCTTGCCGCGCACTTCGCGGATCTCGTGCATGCCCTGCAGGAGGATTCCTCGACGGATGTCCGGGCGCAGGCGGCCAAGGCGCTTGGCCAACTCGGCTCGCCCGAGGCGTTTGCGCCCCTGGCGGCAATCCTGGCCGTGACGGATCCGGCGACGGCTGAACCGCTCAAAGACCTTTTTGGAGATGACGCCGACGTTCCCACGGCGGCCGCCAGGGCCCTGGGGCGCATCGGCCATCCCGACGCCGTGCCGGTCCTCTGCGCGGTCCTCGACGCCATGCCTCCCCACGGCCTGGGTGCCGCCGCCGCTGAGAGCCTGGGACATCTGGGGGATGCCCGGGCCGTCTCGGCGCTGGCCGGGTTCCTCGAGCAGCTCGACCCGCTCCGGGAAAACGACTGGAAGCGACATGCGCCGCCATGCCTGTCGGCCCTGGCCATGGTCGGCGGTGAGACGGCGACCCAAACCCTGGGCGCAAGCCTTGCCGCCACCGCAACCCAGGACTATCGCCGCCTGGCCATCGCCCAGGCCCTGGCGTTGGCCGGCACCCCCGGCGCCCTCGCCATCCTGAGCGCGGCGGAAGCCTCGCCAGAGACCGACGTCCGCCTGGCGGCCGCCATTGGCCTGTGCATGGGGGGATCGGCGGACGGGGTGGCCCCCCTGCTGGCGATCGTCGCCGCCCACCCCCATCGGCTCTCGCGGGAGGCGGTCGTAGCCCTCGGCGACGTCATGGATCCACGCACCCTGCCGACGCTGACCGCGGCACTGGCGCAGTTCGCCGAAGAGGCCTCCTGGGCGCTCGGCCATCTCGACGATCCCCGTGCCGCCGATGCTCTCCTTGGCCACCTGCGCACCACCACCAGCGACATGAACCGGCTGGCCAGCGGCTTCGCCCTGGCCGAGATTGCCGACGCGGCCTCGAGCGAGGCCCTGACCGAACTGCTCACCACCCGGCATGACGAGTATTCCCAGTTGGCGGTCGCCGCCGCTCTCGCCTGCCGCGGACGCGCCGAGGCCCTGCCGGTCCTGGCCCGCTTCGTGCGCGACGACGCCGCCTGGATGCGCCTTGCCGCCGCCATGGGGTTGATCCGCCTGGGCACCCCAGACGCCCTCGCCGCCCTGCGCCCGATGCTGGCCGACACCTCCCCGCCCCTGCGCACCGTGGCCCATCGGGCGATGGACGGCGAAGGCAGCCTCGCCCTAACCGCGATGCTCGCCTCGTCCGACGATTCCGACACCAGGAACGTGGCCCGTTGTCTGACTTTCCTGCGCGATCCGGCGACCCGCCCCATCCTGGCGCAGACCCTCGCCTCGGCCCGCGACCCCGAGACCCGCCGCCACCTGGCCCTGGCCATCCGGCGCCTCGACCGCGATGCCGCCAATGCGACCGCCCCGGATCCCCGCCACAGACGAGGCAACCCCGTGACGCCAGACATCACCAACGACGAACGACCACGCCATGACCATGGCCAAGGAGCCACGCCACGATGACTGACCCGCGCCTTTCCCCGGCATCCGAGTTCGACCAGGCGGCGGCGACCTGGGAAGAGGATCCGGCGCGCCGTCAGC